>DASZRK010000026.1 GCA_035549195.1 bacterium | reverse complement strand
GATCAATATCAGACCTATGCGGACCAGAACAATTTCCGAAACAACTTGAACCTCTCCATCGGGTGGGATCCGGATGACCTCAGCTTTTCCTTCAAGAAAACATGGTTTTGGCGGTTCAGCGGGGAATCGAACTACGACTATTTCGAGGACGGGAACTATTTGGACATGGCCTGGCTCCCCCGGGGCCCTTGGGGACTGTTCGGGGTTTTCCATGACTATTCCCGCTATTATTACGACGCGTCCGACACCTTCCGTTCCAGGAATTACCTGGACCAATCGGCTGGATTTTCCATACAACGCGAAGTCAACGAACAGTTGTCCTTCAAGTTGGAAGGGGGCTATAACGTCCGGCAATTCAACCGGACCTCGATCCAGGTGAACGGCCCGGTCACCATGACCTCCCCCGATTTTCCGCTCCAGAACGACCGGACCTGGTCCATCCGGGCGATCGGCCATCTTTATGTCGAGTCGGTCCTTCAGGACTTCCAGCTGGAACACCAAAGAACGGATTCGAACAGCTACGGTTTCGCCAATACGGTCGATAGCATCTCTTGGGCCGCCATCCTGAAACCGGCCTCTTCCTTGTACCTCCAGTTGTTCTTCAGGCTCTATTCGAAGAAGTACGACACGCCCCCGATCCTGGGAAATCCGGATCTTCAGATCGGCTATGTGGACGAAGATAGCCAGGACCTCTTGTCCATCAAGACGAGCTGGGAATGGGCGCCTCAATGGTCCTTGAACCTGGGGATCAGTCGTTTTCGGACGGAATCGGCACAGCCCAGCCTTTTTTACATCAAGGACATCTTCTCGGTCGAACTTCAAAAGGACTTCTGAACCGGCCGTCGTTGACAAGTTTCCGCGCCAATTTATATGATGCCGAAGTCGTTTCTGGGAAGGCGGTCCATGCGCAAGCGGGATGAAGAGCTCAAAATAGACATCTCGGACATCTTTGGCGGGGAACTGAGTTCCCCGGCCGGGGTGCCGGAAGACGGCCCCGCGGTTCAGGCGAGCGAGACCGCGACACCTGAACAGGACAGCCAATTCCAGGAATGGATGGACCAAAGGGACGAAGCCCTTCAGGTCCAGACCCATGAATTGGAACGAAAACTCCACGATTCGATCGAGGCCTCCTTCCCGCAGGCGCCCGATGAGCAGGTCATTACGGCTGAAGAAGCCGTGACCGCTCCTGCCCCCGAAACGCAGGCCCAACCCGAAGAAAGCGCTCCCGAGTCCCCCATCGATTTTTCCGCTCCGATCGCCCCTCCTTTCATGGGCGGCGCACCCGCTGCCCCATCGACCCCTGAATTGGACCCGGAAAAGGCCGCTGAAGTGGAGAAGCAGGCCAAGGATGTCGAGCTCAAGAAACTTCAAGCCGAACACGAGTTCCTGATGCTTTATGACGAATTCCGGAACATCCTTCTTTTCGAACTGAAGGATCTGGTCGGGGAAAAGAAGGCCATGACCATGTTGTCCCGGACCGTTGAATTGGCGCGCGGTCAATTTCCCGAGGTCTTCCGTAACACCAATTGGGATGCCCATGGGAACCTGCTGGAGGACGGTTCTCTGGACGCACAGCGGTTGATCGATAACAAGAACACCATGGGGACTCCCAAAGGGGATGAGACCTTGGACGCCGCGCTCTCGACCCTGCTCCGTTTGAGGCTCCAGGCGATCGAAAAAGGGCTGGGCGCGGGCCTCAAGAACAAGATCCGGGCCCGGATGTTCCAATGGGTGACGGAAAAAGGGAAGAAAAGCGCCATCGATGGGAAACCCTCCCGCGATTTCCAGCGGTTGAGCGGTTACATCATGCTTCTTTGACCAAATTGACAGTCTGGGTGTCGGCGGCTAGAATTCAGCGAACTTTCAGTCCATTTCGATCTCGATCCACCTCATTTGGCGCCGCCACATGGGGTTTTTTCATTTAAAGGACATTGGAGGAAGACATGGGGAAGATCCGCCCGATCAAGTTCCTAAGGCGCTTCACGCGTTATGCGGAGGGATCCGTTCTTGTTTCGATGGGAAATACCCAGGTCCTTTGCAACGCCAGCGTTTCCGAGGAGGTGCCCTCGTTCCTGAGAGGGAAGGGAAAAGGATGGGTCACGGCGGAATATTCCATGCTTCCCCGGAGCACGAAGGAACGGACCGCCCGGGCCGCGGTCAAGGGAAAGATCGACGGGCGTTCCCATGAGATCCAACGCTTGATCGGACGGTCCTTGCGTTCGGTCATGGACCTGGAGGCCCTCGGCGAGAGGCAGGTCATCCTGGACTGTGATGTGATCCAGGCGGATGGCGGGACGCGGACCGCCTCGATCAACGGGGCCTATGTGGCTTTGGTGGATGCCTTGAAAGGCCTTCGGCAGCGGAAGGTCATCGATCAATGGCCTTTGAAGGACCAATTGGCGGCGATCAGCGTTGGATTCGTCGGCGGGAAACCCATAGTGGACCTGTGCTACGAGGAGGATTCGCAGGCGGATGTGGACTTCAATGTGGTCATGACCGGTTCGGGTCACTTCGTCGAGATACAAGGAACAGCCGAACAGGAGCCGTTCTCCCAAAAAAAGCTCCAGACCATGCTGGGGTTGGCGGAAAAAGGGATCCGACAGGTCCTGAACGCCCAAACAATGGCCCTGCGCGGATGAAAAAGATCGTTTTGGCCACCCACAACAAGGACAAGGCCCGTGAAATGAGGGAAGCGCTGACTGGTTCGGGATGGGAACTGGTAGCGGCTTTCGATCTTCCGGGGGTTCCCGAGGTCGTCGAGGACGGGGCTACCTTGGAGGAGAATTCGTTCAAAAAGGCGGATGCTCTCCGCCGCTTTTCGGGGTGGTCCGCTTTGGCCGACGATACGGGACTTTTTGTGGACGCCTTGAACGGGGAGCCCGGGATCTTTGCGGCTCGTTATGCCGGGGACCATTGCACTTATTCGGACAATGTCAGGAAGTTGTTGAAAGCCATGGCGGGAGTCCCGGCACCGGACCGCGGGGCTGTTTTCCGCACCGTCATCACCATACTGCATCCCGATGGGGGGAAAGACCAGGTGATCGGTGAGGTCCGGGGCGCCATCGAGGAGGTGGAACGGGGGAGCACTGGATTTGGTTATGACCCGGTCTTTCGACCGGTGGGTTCGGACAAGGTCTTCGCCGAAATGTCTTTGGAGGAGAAGAACCGGATCAGTCATCGCGGTCTTGCGTTGCAAAAGGCACTCGAGGCCTTGAAGGGCCGGAAATAGGTTAAACTGTCACGGCCCAGGGGCGGGCCGTGGATCATTCGTGAACTTTTCAGGTCGGGGCGTAGCGCAGCGGTAGCGCACTTGGTTTGGGACCAAGGGGTCGTGAGTTCAAATCTCACCGCCCCGACCAGAAAAGTCCAATCCGATCATTGGAATTTCAACGTCTTGGTCCGCTGCCGTTATTTTTGCGCCTGTAGCTCAGTTGGATAGAGCAACTGCCTTCTAAGCAGTGGGTCCCCGGTTCGACTCCGGGCAGGCGCACCATCTTTCCAGGAACGGACGACCAAGCCCGATTTTGTTGGTATGGAAAAATGCCGCGGCATCGGCCTTGCTTTTGCTCGACCTTGGATGCGGTTCGCCCCTCCTTTGGAGCGGCTTGGATGCCTCCTGGTAACGGCTGACCGGAAAGACCTTCCATCCAAATAAAATCTTTACAATTACGGGCTCCCTTCCTACACTCTTATGGCTTTTCTCCCGAAAAACTGTTTGATCCTGTCGAAATGGTTTTTCACACCCGGTTTCGACCTATGGTCGAAGGACGATGGTGGGAGTAGCTCAATTGGTTAGAGCACCAGATTGTGGATCTGGGGGTTGCGGGTTCGATTCCCGTCTCTCACCCCATTTTGTGGGAGGCGAATCCTCCGGAATTGGGTCGAGGAAAGATGCGCCTGTAGCTCAGTTGGATAGAGCGACAGATTCCGGATCTGTAGGTCAGAGGTTCGAGCCCTCTCAGGCGTACCATTTTATTTCTTTGTTGTGATGGGTGATTAGCTCAGTTGGTAGAGCAGCTGACTCTTAATCAGCGGGTCGCAGGTTCGAGCCCTGCATCACCCACCATTTTTCTTCCCAAGCTTCGTTCGTTGTGCCGACGGTTTTGGTCTTGATCGTGCTCGTTCTTTTTTGAACCGAGTAAAACCTTTGGAACGGGATGGGCTCCATGCGCTACGGCTACTTCGACGTGGAAAATAAGGAATATGTCATCGAGCGGCCGGATACACCCGCTCCCTGGATGAACTATCTTCATAATGACGAATACTGCGCCCTGATCTCCAATAATGGGGGCGGCTATAGCTTCCATCTTTCCGCCCGCGACAAGCGCATTCTCCGCTATCGCCTCAATAACATTCCCGTGGACCGCCCCGGCCGCTACATCTATCTCCGTGACGAGAAAACCAAGGATTTCTGGTCGGCCACCTGGCAGCCCGTCCTGAAGGACCTTTCCGAATATAAGACCGAGACCCGCCATGGGTTCGGCTACACCCGAGTTTCCTCCCACTATAAAGGCGTTTCAACGGATACCCTTTATGTCGTCCCGGTCGATGATAACCTGGAACTTTGGCATATCGCCGTCACCAATAAGACCTCCGCTCCCAAGACCCTCACCTTGACCTCCTATGCCGAGCTTTGCCTTTTCTTCGCCCAGAACGACATGGTGAACTTTCAGTACACCTATAACATCGCGAAAGCCTACGAAAAA
>DASZRK010000025.1 GCA_035549195.1 bacterium | reverse complement strand
CGTATTCGTGGCGGTATCCGTAGCGCTGTTCGTGGCCGTATCCGTGGGCGTCCGTGTGGCAGTGGCGGTGGCGGTATTCGTCTCAGTGTCCGTCGCGGTGGAAGAAGCGGTCGAAGTGGCCGTATGGGTGGCGCTGTTCGTCGCGGTGGAAGAAGCCGTGGAGGTCGCCGTGAAAGTAGCTGTGTGCGTGGCCGTCGAGGTGGCGGTCGGCGTAGGCGAAGCCGTAGCGGTGAGGGACGGTGTCGCCGTCATCGAATTCGTCGCCGTGGCCGTTCCCGTATTGGTCGGGGTATCCGTGGCCGTGGGGGTGGGGAGCACGATGGAGAAGATGACGGCCGCGCTGGGGGGGCCCGTGTTCCCCGCCGAATCCACCAGGATATTGGTCTGAACCACATAGTTGTCGGGAAGCAAAATCGGGAGGGACGTGTAGCTCCAGCTGTTGGTGCCGGTCACGGTGTCATAGACCATCCCCGGGGTCCAGGAAGAGCCGTCCCAATAGTAGCTATCGCTTTGGCGCTGCAGGTAAAGCTGCGGCGAAGCGGGAATGGGCGCGCAGGCCGCGACGTTCCCCTGGATGGAGCCGACCGTCAAGTAACTGTTACCGTTCACGGGCTGGGTGACGCTTTGGGCCGGGGGCGTGTTGCACAGGGTGAAGGTCACCGGGTTGAAGAGGTTCTGGAGGTTGTTGTAGCTGTCCTGGGCCCGGGAGACCGCCACGTAGGTGCCGCCGTTGACGAAGGACACGAAGGACGCGTCGAAGGTCCAGGCTGTGGGCGGACCCGTGGTGGACAGCCAGGCCGGGACCGACTGCCAGGCGACCCCGTTCCAGTAGAAGCCATCCACGGCCCTTTGGATCTCAAGTTGCGTCTGCACCACCGACCCGCAGACGGCCGAGGCGGTCCCGCTGATGGAACCCACGTTGTTCACGAAGGGTTGGCCCGGGGAGGTGACGAAGGATCCCGGCTGGGTCACGCAGGTGGCGGTGGGCGTCGCGGTGGGGGTCTGGGTCGGCGTCCCGGTGGCCGTGAAGGTCGGCGTCGGCGTGAAGAGGGTCAGGCATGTGTAGTCAGCGCTCAGTTCGGGGCCGTTGTTGAAATTGAGATAGCCCGAGGCGACGGCAGGCATGACCCCGGTGAAGGAGCCGGCGGGACCCGTGGTCGAACAATTGGAGACCGACATCGAATTACTCGAGGCTAAGGCCAGCCATTTGGCACCGGAGACGGACACGGGCGAGGACAACACGATGGTGGTGGGCCCCAGGACCGAATCGACGAAGCTCTGGGAGGCCATCAGGGTGGAAGGCGCCGTTCCCGAGCCGTTGTCATCGTAGATCCCGACCTGGGCGGTAAAACCACTGCCCGCCCCCACGACCCGCAGGTCGTTCACGGTCCCCGAACCGGGGAATTGGACAAAGATCACCGCAGTGTCGTTGAGAACGCTCTCCAAACCACCGGTGCTGTTGTAACCCGGGTTCCCGAACCCGACGAAACCGTTGATGCCCGCACAGGACGTGTTAGTGGGGGTTTGCGTGGGTGATTGGGTGGGACTGGAGGTGGGGGTCGCGGTCGGGGTGTCGGTGATCGAACAACAACTCGGGAACACCACGTCGTCGTTGGCCGTATTGAACCCCATGTAGACGTTGCCCACGTTGTAGGTGGAAGCACCCGTCCAAACGAAATGTAGGTAATATTCCGTCTTCAGAAGAAGCCCCGAGGAACCGGGGAAAGAAGGTTCCCCGACGGTGAAGGAGGTCGTGAATTGGGTCCCCCCGTTGAGTTGGGTGAAAATATTGTTGGGGCTGATGGCTGTGAAAAGGAGGGTGCTGACCGAACCGACCGGGTTATAGGAATAGACCGCCACTTCCGGGAAGACCGCCAGGGTGTCGCCGTTCAGGCTGCCCAGGTTCCCCTGGAAGCGATTGGTGAAGGACCAGGTCCCCGCCGGAATATCGCAGGGGAGGGCGGTGGGGCTCTCCCAGCCGTATCCCTTGGGGGTTCCCGTGGGGGGCGATGAAACGCCGCCGATATTGAGACCGGGCTCGAAGTAAAAATCCAACGGAGCGCCTGGCAAGGCGGAAGGGTAGGAGAAATAGGTCTGGTTGGGCGGATTGCCGTCCCCTAGGAACCCCCGGGAGGACCCGCCCGCGGCCCCGGAAAGGTCGTAGTAAATGAGATTTGCGTTTTGCGGGTTGACCGTCCCGGTCCCCAAATAATTGGTCACGGGGCAGGAAGAACCCGGCGTAGGCGAGGGGGTTGGGGTCGGGGTATCCGTGGCCTGGGCCGTCAGGGGGGAATACCAGGTGTCGTTGTAGAAACCGAGTTGGTCCTCGCCCGCCTCCAGCCACATGCGCCCTTGGAAGGGCAGGACCGAGTGTCCATAGCGGGCGTTGAAATTGGCCGCGGCGGTGGCCTGGGTCCAGGTCGCCCCGTCGGTGGAATACCAGACGTCGTTCTTGGGGGTCGAGGTCCCCGTGAATCCCCCGATCACCCACATTTTCCCGTCATAGACCGTGCTGGCCTGCCAGGGGCGCGGGGCGAAAGCGGCGGAAGCGGTGGCCTGGGTCCAAGTGGCGCCATCGGCGGAATACCAGACATCGTTGGAGTTCGTCCCCGTTACCCCGGTCGGGGAACCGGCGATGACCCACAGGAGGTTGTTGTAGACCACACTACTGTGGCCGCTCTTGGTCCCGAAGGCCGCCCCGCTGGTGACCTGGTTCCAGGTGATCCCGTCGGAAGAGGCCCAGACGTCCTTCAGGGCGCTGGTGTTCGTGTCGCTCCCCCCGATGACGAACATCTTGCCGGCATAGGCGAGCATGGTGTGTCCGCTGCGTCCGGCGAAGGCGGAGGCCACCGCCTGGGTCCAGGTGGAGCCGTTGTTCGAATACCAGACATCCCCGTAGCGGTTGGTCCCGTCGTATCCTCCCGAGATCCACATCCGCCCGTTGAAGACGCAGCCCGCCAGGCCGCTTCGCTGGGCGAAGGGGGCGGCGACGGTGGCCTGGGCCCAGTTGGTCCCATCGATGGAGTGCCACACGTCGTTGTAACGGGCCCCCGCCGTTCCCCGGCCGCCAACGAGCCACATTTCCGGCCCGCTGCCCGCGTCATAGACCATGGCCGCGTGGAAATTCCTGGCCGGGAAGGTGCCGTTGGAAGTGCCTAGGATCCATCCGACCCCCGGCGTGTTCTGGCCCGTGGGCGTCGGCGTGGCGGTGGGGGTGGATGTGGCGATCGAAGAAAGGGTGCAGTAAAAGACGGTCCCGGGATTCCCCGCAACGCCCGCAACACCCGATCCGGTGGACGCACCGCCCAGGACCTGGGTGCTGCCGGTGAAGGAATAAGAAGATACGGAACAGAGGTTGATCCTTCCGCCGGCGCCGCCGCCGCCGTTCCCGCCCGAAGCTCCACCCGCGCCACCGCCGTTCCCGCCTTTGGCGCTGAGGAACCCCGTCCCCCCGATCGAGTCGGCGTGGACATAGAGGCCCCCGCCCGCGCCGCCGCCGCCACCGCCGGCGGACGTGCCCGTTCCCGTCGTACCCGTGAGCCCGTCCAGGCTGATGGTCCCGTTCAAGACCGCCTTGTGGCCCGAGGTGAGGGCCTCGATATAAAGATAGCCGCCCCCGTTCCCGCCCGTGCCGCCCGTCGTCCCACCCGCGCCACCGCCGCCCCCCGCGCCCGAAAGGGTCGGCCCGGCCGAATCATCCACGGCCGGACCGCCCAACCCGAACCCCGAAGAACCGCCGTTGCCGCCGGTACCTCCATGGCCCGCTCCGCCGCCGCTGCCGCCGAAAGCGGAGGCGCCGCTTCCCGCCCCCAACCCCGTGCCCGATCCTCCCGCGGAAGGTCCACCGATGCCCCCCGTTCCCCCGCCCCCCGACCCGCTGATGCTGCCCGAACCGGCCACGGTGAAATCCCCGTTGGTCACGGTCACCGAAAGCGAACATCCGATCCCCGGATAGGAAATGGTCCCGTTCACCAGGAAATCCCCATCGCAGACGATGGTGACCGCGCCGCTGATGTTCAGGATCCCGCCGGATTCGATGGTCACGCCGCAATAATTGTAGGTTCCCGGCCCGAGGACATAGTTGCTGTTCAGGTCCATGCCGCAGCCGGAGTTGAAGGCAAGAACACGGCTGTTGAGGTTGTCCGCCACCCATAACTTCGGCTCACTGCCGTTCCGGACCCACAATCCGATGGGGTTGGAAAGACTGCTGGAGCTCAAGCCCCCGTTATTGGCCGCGGTCGCCGCCATGGAAGGTTGGCCCAAGACCAGGCTGGCCGGCGCGTTGTTGGTGACCGGCACGTTGTTGTAGATCAGGGTCCGGTTGTTCCCCGTGTCGGCGATGAAAAGCTGTCCTGAGGGATCGACCCAGGTCCTTCTCGGCGACCGCAGGGTATTGGCGGCGGGTGAGCCCCCTTGGTTGGGCAGGCCGACCCCCATGCTGGACTGGCCCACTACGGCGGAAGCGCTCATGCCGCTCAGAAGGGGGAAGTTATAGATCAGGACCCGGCTATTGCCCGTATCAGCCACGAAAAGGTGGCTGGCGTCGGCATAAACACCCCGAGGATTCGCGAGGTTCGCCGGCCCCGAGCCGGACACGGCGGCACCGAAACCGCTCTGGCCCAGCACCACATTGGCCGCCTGTCCATTGGTGACGTTGCGGGGATAGACCAACACCCGATGGCTGTTGGTATCGGCTACATAGATGCTGGCGGCATCGGCGAAGACGGCCCCGGGTGCATTCAAGCCCGTGGATGTCGTGGCCGGGGCCGAGGCGGACATCCCGTTCTGCCCAAGCACGATGACGGCCGATTGCGCGAATACGGAAGGCAAGGGGTTATAAAGGAGCACACGGTTGTTGCCGCTGTCGGCCACGAACAGGGTGGCCCCATCGGAAAAAACATCGCCAGGCGAGAACAGGGTCTGGGAAGAGGGCACCCCCCCTTGGTTCGCCGCATTGTTCCCGAAAGCGGTCTGTCCCAGGCAGAACAAGGCCGAGTTCCCGCTCGTGGTCGGGAAAGGGTTGAAGACCAGGACACGGCTGTTCCCGTTGTCCGAGACATAGAGATGACCCGGATCCCCTGAAACAGCGTTGGGAAAGAGCATGGCGGCGGCGCCCGCGCCGGTGGCCGTGCCCGTGAAGCTGCTTTGGCCCTCCACCAGGGAGGCCGGCTCACCGGTGAAATAGGACCAGAGCCCGCCCGCGAAGGCGAAAAGGGACAACGCGATCAGGGCGGGCCGTATCTTTCGGGTCATGACCTTTTTATCGATCCTATCCGGTTCTTTTCGGGAACCCCCTGACCGCCCAAGGGACGGCCAAGGGGCCTTTCCGCTCCACTTTTCAGTGGATATTCACCGTCAGTACCACCGAATTGTCCGCCAGGGGAGAAGTGGCCGTGATCTGTACCGTTCCCTTCTTTGCGCAGATGAAGAGGTCCCGGGCCACCCCCAGCATGCCCGAATAGGTCTTGGCTTTCTTCAGTACCCCATGGCCCGCCCCCGACGTGATCTTCCATTCGACCGGGACACCTGACAGGCGTTGGGCGGGATTGCTGATCTTCACGGTTTGGACCTTGAGCAGGATCCACTCGAAAGGATGGGCATTCCAGACCGGCCCGTCGCCCAGGAGACCCTTGGGGACGAGATGGACGGTCGGGGCGGGACCCGGGAGATTTCCGGTGGTGGTGAAGCTGTCCATCGAGCTCTCCAGCCCGTCGGCTTCGCACATCAGATAATAGTTCGTGCCCGGGGTCAAACCGGTCACGGTCGCGGTGAAATCATTGATGCCTGGTAACTGGTTCGCTTGATCCGCCGGGACCACGATGGCGTCCGGCGTGTTGAAATCCGCCGGATCGGTGGCCACATAGACATTCGCGTCCACATTGGCCTGCGGGGTGGCATTCCAACCCACTGAGATCCTGTCATCGCCCGGATTTTTACTGGTGATCGTCACGGCCATAGCGCTCCTCCTTGAATGAATGGTCCTGATACCGCCACCCGGATTCTAACAACCATCGGGGATACGGCCATAAAATTTGCATATTACGGACCTGTTAAGGCGCCAACCGGACGCGAAAAGAGGCAACTTTTGGGCAAATGCAATGAAGGGCGGAGTAAAAACGTCACTTCAGCACGATCACCTTCTTCACCGTGTTGCCCGAGGCCTGCCGGACCAGGACGAAATAGACACCGTTGCCCACGACGGCCCCGGGCTCGTTGGTCCCATCCCAATAGAATCGGTAATTCCCCGCCGCCAGGTCCTGGTCCGCCAGCTTGAGGACCTGCTGGCCGGCGATATTGAAGACCAGGACCTTGCAGTTCCCCGCCTGGTCCACCCTTACGTCCATCCCCAAGGACCCCTTCGTGGGGTCGAAGAAGTTCGCGTCCAGGTAGAGCGCCGCATCCGGCGTCGGGGTCGAGGTGACCGACCCGGTCGGCGTGAAGGTATCGGTGATGGTCGGAGTGTTGGTGATGGTGGGCGTCAGGGTGGGGGTGCGGGTAGCTGTCGGCGTAGGCGAAGCCGTAGCGGTGGGGGACGGCGTCGCCGTCATCGAATCCGTCGGGGTGCGGGTGGCGGTGTAGGTCAGGGTGACCGTGGCCGTCGAGGTGGCGGTCCGGGTAGCCGTCGGCGTAGGCGAAGCCGAAGCGGTGAGGGACGGCGTCGCCGTCATCGAATCCGTCGGGGTGCGGGTGGCGGTGTAGGTCAGGGTGACTGTGGGCGTCGAGGTAGCGGTCCGGGTAGCCGTTGGCGTAGGCGAAGCCGAAGCGGTGAGGGACGGCGTGGCCGTCATCGAATCCGTCGCCGTGTTCGTGGCTGTTCGGGTCGCCGTATCGGTGGTGGTCGCCGTGGCCGTCCTAGTGGCGGTGGCCGTAGCGCTGTTCGTCGCCGTCGCCGTGGAAGTGGGCGTCCGGGAAGGGGTGGCGGTCGGACTGTTCGTGGGGGTATTGGAAGGCGTGTAAGTGGCTGTGTCCGTCGGGGTCGAGGTGGCGGTGTTCGTGCCCGTACGGCTGGGCGTGGCAGTGGGCGTACTGGTGAAGATCGGCGTATGGGTGTAAGTGCTCGAAGCGGTGAAGGTGGCGGTATTCGTCGCCGTGAAAGTGGCCGTCGGGGTGGGGGTATCCGTGGCACTGTTCGTGGCGCTATTCGTGGGCGTCCGGGTGGCGCTGGAAGTGGCTGTGGCCGTCGCGGTCAAGGTCGCCGTGGAAGTAGCTGTGTGCGTGGCCGTCGAAGTGGCGGTGGGCGTAGGCGAAGCCGTAGCGGTGAGGGACGGCGTAGCCGTCATCGAATCCGTCGCGGTCCAAGTCGCCGTCGGGGTGGCCGTAGCACTGTTCGTGGCCGTATTTGTGGCGCTATTCGTCGCGGTGGAAGAAGCCGTGGAGGTGGCCGTTCGGGTCGCGCTGGAAGTGGCCGTGTTCGTCGCGGTCCAAGTCGCTGTCGAGGTGGCCGTAGCGCTGTTCGTGGCCGTCGAAGTGGCGGTATCCGTAGCACTGTTCGTGGCCGTATTTGTGGGGCTATTCGTCGCGGTGGAAGAAGCTGTGAAGGTGGCGGTTGACGTCGGTGAAGCCGTGGCGGTGGCCGTGTTCGTTGCAGTCCAAGTGGCCGTGTTCGTACCCGTATCCGTCGCCGTCGAGGAGGCGGTGTTCGTGGCGGTGGCTGTAGCGCTGTTCGTGGCCGTTTTCGTCGCCGTATCCGTGGCGGTCGAAGTGCCCGTATTCGTAGGCGTGGAAGTGGCGGTCATCGTAGCCGTGCTCGTCGCGGTGAAAGAAGCCGTGGAGCTCGCGGTCGGCGTCGGCGAAGCCGTGGCGGTGAGGGACGGCGTGGCGGTCGGGGTACCGCTCGGGGTGGGGGTCGGAGCGGTACCGGAGCACAAAAGGGCCGTGATGGCCCAGCGGGTGTTCCCCGAAATGGATAGGCCGAAGGTGACCGGGAAGGCGCCATAGGCGAAGGGGGACCGGTAAGCCTCGTCCCCGGCGGACCCGGTCTGGAATTCCACGTTGTTCCCGGCCTGGGCCTGGAAGGCCAGCCAATAGGTCCCCGGCGGCATGAAGATGTTGGGCATCCCCACGGTCACCCATTCGCCGTTGGGCGCCACTGTGACCGATTGGGCCAGGAGCGATTGGGGGGCCCCTGCGTTGTCGCTATAGACCGCCATGCGCACCGAGTTGGACGACGATTCGGTCCGCAGGGCCATGGCGCTCAGGTATCCGCCCGTGGACAGGACGAATTTGGAGGAGTTGAGGGAATTCCCGTCCGCCGCCCATTCGGTGGCGGCGGTCCCCAGGCTGAAGGGATTGCCGAAGGCCTGGGGCGTGCAGGAAGGGGTGGCCGTGGGCGTGGGATTGGATCCGCCGGTCGGACAATAAAGGGCATAGATGGACCAGACCCAGGTACCCGAAGCGGTCATGGTGTAGGACGCCGGGAAGGAGCCGAAGGGGAACAGGGAGCGATAGGCCTCCTGCCCGGAGGGGCCCAGGTCGTGGGTGACCTGGACGCCGTTCTGGCCCTGCCAGGCCAGCCAATAGTTCCCCGCCGCCAGGGGCACGGAAGGCACGTCGATGAGGTTCCAGCCGTTGACCGCGGCCACCGCCACGGACTGGGTCAAGAGGGCGTTGGGCGCGGCCCCCGATTCGTCGTAAAGGGCAACCCGGACCTGGCCGCCGCCGGATTGGGCCACGTTCAAGGCGATGCGGGACACGACCCCGGGCTGGGACAGGACGAAACGCGTTGAATTCAGTCCCGTCCCCCCCGACTGGTACTTGAACAGCCCCGCGATGTCATGGCCGAAGGCCTGGGGCGCGGAGCAGGTGGCCGTCGGCGACGGGGTGGCGGTGGGCGTGTAGCTCAAGGTCACGGTCGGGGTCGGGGAGACCGTGGGAGTGTAGGTTTGGGTCGGGGTAAAGGTGTTGAAGACCGCCATGCGGAACCCCAGGTCATCGCCCTGGATCGGGGTCCAGGCCGGGGGCGGGTTGTTCAAGGCATATTGGGCGTAACCTGCGGTGCCCTGGTAGGTCAGGTCGTCGAAATTGGTCGCGGTCACCGGGAGGCCGTGGGAGGCGCCCTGGAGCACGTAATAGTGCGTCGTGGCGTTGGAGCCCGGCGAGGAAAAATTCAACTGGTAGGTATCGGACGCGTTCAGGGAAACGGGAACGGCCAGGCCGGCCTCCGCCCAGGAGTTATAGGTGTTCACCGAAGGCTCCAGGATGGTCACCGACCCCAGGGTGGTGGCCGCCGTGAGGTTGACCAAGGAACCATAGAGATTGTCGGCCGGGTTCGTCAGGCGAGAAACGAAGACCCCGATCTTGTTCACGAAGACGGGCCCCGCGGGCACCTTGAAGACCTGGGACGACCAGTCCGTGGAGTCGGCGTAGTAGGGATCCGTTAAGTCGTAAGGATCCCCCCAATCGGGGAAAGACGCGTCGTTGAATTGCAGGACGAAACAGGGGTCCTGGTTCATGGGGATCCAACTGCTGACCCCGTTGAAGGTGACGGTGTTCGAATTGGGATCGGCCAGTTGGCCAAACGGGTAGATGCCGCTACGCGGCTCCGATCCCGAAGTCAGGATGAGGTATTTACTGGAAGAAGCCCCGGTGACGGCGGCGCCGTCCACCACCAGGTGATAGACCGAGCCGCTGGTCAGGGTGATGGGGCCGATGGGCGTTTGGTACCAGACAAAGGTGGTGGAGCTTCCACTGGTCGGATAGGTGAAAAGCCCCCCTCCCAGGGTCACCCCGCTCGGGGATCCTGCCGAATCGGTCTGGATGCTGACGGTGTAGGTGCCCGTACTGCCGCTGTTGTTCTTGGTGGCGGCGTTGAACCAGACCGAGGTGACCGGATGGCTTCCGGACCCGGGCATGGTGAAACGGAAGGAAGCCTGGGGGACCAGGGCGGCGCTGATGTTGATGCTGAAGGACGCATCGATGGCGGTCTGGTTCCCGACATAGGTCTGGGCGCTCGCCATCACCGGGAGCCCCAGGAGAAGGGACGAGCCGATCCAGAGGGCCCTTAGGACCCCGAATGGCTTTTGACCCGGTTGAATAGGGTGATGCCTGACCATATGGAACGTGACCCCTTTGGACTCGAAGGTGCTCGTCCCTGGGGACGAGCAGCGTAATGGACAAAGGGCCTTGCGGTCAGGCAGGCCAACCCCATCCACCCCAGGAAGGGGCGTGGGAATAAGAAGAATACCAAATTTTAAGGTTAAAAATAGGAGGAACTGCCATAAAAATGGCCGGAATTAGGCCTTTTCCAAAGGCTTTTTAGGCGCCTTATTTGAGGACAATGACCTTCTTGACCGTGTTGCCGGAGGCCTGCCGCACCAGCACCAGGTAGACCCCGTTACCGATGAGGGCCTTCTCGGCATTGTGCCCGTCCCAATAGACGCGGTAGTTGCCGGGAGCCAGGTCCTGGTCCATGAGCTTGAGGACCTGCTGGCCGGCGATATTGAAGACCATCACCTTGCAGTTCCCCGCCTGGTCCACCCGTACGTCCATCCCCAGGGGCCCCTTCGTGGGGTCGAAGAAGTTCGCGTCCAGGTAGAGCGCCGCATCCGGCGTCGGGGTCGAGGTGACCGACCCGGTCGGCGTGAAGGTATCGGTGATGGTCGGCGTGTTCGTGATGGTGGGCGTCAGGGTGGGGGTGCGGGTAGCTGTCGGCGTAGGCGAAGCCGAAGCGGTGAGGGACGGCGTAGCCGTCATCGAATCCGTCGGGCTGTTCGTGGAGGTGTAGGTCAGGGTGACTGTGGCCGTCGAGGTGGCGGTCCGGGTAGCTGTCGGCGTGGGCGAGGCCGTAGCGGTGAGGGATGGCGTGGCCGTCATCGAATCCGTCGCCGTGTTCGTGGCCGTTCGGGTCGCCGTCCGGGTGGCGGTATTCGTGGCCGTGTTCGTCGCGGTCGAAGTGGCCGTCGGCGTAGGCGAAGCCGAAGCGGTGAAGGACGGCGTAGCC
>DASZRK010000024.1 GCA_035549195.1 bacterium | reverse complement strand
CAGCACTGCCACTCGGACCGCCACGGACACGGCGACCTCGACGGCGACCAACACGGCCTCCGCCACCGCGACTAATACCGCGACCAGCACTGCCACTAAGACCGCCACAGACACGGCCACCCCGACGGCGACCAACACGGCCTCTTCTACTGCGACCAATACGGCGACCTCAACGGCAACGAACACGGCCTCTTCCACTGCCACCAACACCGCGACCAGCACGGCCACCCGAACCGCCACGGACACGGCGACCCCGACGGCGACCAACACAGCCTCTGCCACCGCCACGAACACGGCGACCAGCACTGCCACTCGGACCGCCACGGACACGGCGACCTCGACGGCGACCAACACGGCCTCCGCCACCGCGACTAATACCGCGACCAGCACTGCCACTAAGACCGCCACAGACACGGCGACCTCGACGGCGACGAAAACGGCTTCGCCAACGGCCACCAATACAGCCACCCCGACGGCGACCAACACGGCCTCCGCCACCGCCACTAATACCGCGACCAGCACTGCCACCCGGACCGCCACGGACACGGTGACCTCGACGGCGACCAATACCGCTTCGCCGACGGCCACCAACACCGCGACAAGTACTGCCACTCGGACCGCCACGGACACGGCGACCTCGACGGCGACCAATACCGCTTCGCCGACGGCCACCAACACCGTGACAAGTACTGCCACTAAGACCGCCACAGACACGGCGACCTCGACGGCAACGAACACGGCTTCCTCGACCCCGACGAATACGGCGACCGTGACGGCCACGCACACTGCAAGCAACACGGCGACCGATACGGCGACCCGTACCGCGACCCGGACGCCCACGGACACGGCGACGGATACGGCCACCAGGACCGCGACGAACACGACGTCGATGACGGCGACCGATACGGCGACGGATACGCCGACGCGCACGGCGACGAATACGGCCACCGATTCGGCGACGGCGACGACGACCCGTACGCCGACCAACACCGCCACGGACACGGGGACCCCGACGCCTTCCTCGACCCCGACGAATACGGCGACCGTGACGGCGACGAGCACACCCAGCAACACGGCGACGGATACGGCGACCCGCACCGCGACCCGGACGCCCACGGATACGGCGACGGATACGGCCACCAGGACCGCGACGAACACGACGTCGATGACGGCGACCGATACGGCGACGGATACGCCGACGCGCACGGCGACGAACACGGCCACCGATTCGGCGACGGCGACGACGACCCGTACGCCGACCAACACCGCCACGGACACGGGGACCCCGACGCCCAGTGCGACCGCCACGGATACCGGGACCGACACGGCCACGCGGACGCCCACGAATACGGCGACCGATACGGGCACTCCTACGGCCACCCGTACCCCGACCGATACGGCCACCCATACCCCGACCGCCACGGAAAGCGCTACGGCTACCGATTCGGCGACGGCGACGACGACCTACACCCCCACCCTGACGGCGACCGATACGGCAACGGCCACCGAGAGCGCCACGGCGACCGACTCGGCGACCGCTACGGCGACCCGCACCTCCACGGATACGGCCACGGAAACGGCCACTTCCACCGCTTCTGGAACCCCGACCATGACAGCTACATCGACGAACACCGCTACGGCGACCCGGACCCCGACCGATACGGCCACTTCCACACCGACCGCGACCCCGACCGATACGGCGACCGCGACCCGGACCGCCACTTCGACCGCCACCTCCACGGCCAGCGCCACCCCGACCCATACAGCCACCTGGACGTCCAGCTCGACGGCCACCCGAACCGCCACAGACACCCCGACTTCCACTTCCACCTCGACACCCACCCGAACGGCCACCAGCACGGCTTCGGCGACCCCGACCAACAGCTTCACCCCGACCCCAACGCCTACCAGCACCGACACACCCACCTATACCTACACGGCAACGCCGACCTTCACGGCGACGCACACGCCCACGAACACGGCGACCCTGACACCGACCTTCACCTTCACCTTCACGCCGACCCCGACGGCCACGCCCTACCTGAGTTTGATCAAGACCGCCTCGGCCAAGACCATCAAGCCGTTGGACATGGTCACCTATACCCTGACCTATTCGAACCTGGGGTCCTCGACGGTCTTCGGCGCGGTCCTGACCGATGTACTGCCGCCCTTGACCCAAATGACCTACCAGGCCAACTCGGCTTCCAACGGGGGCGTCTATGATCCAGTGGCCAATACCTTGACCTGGACCATCCCCTCGGTCATTCCCGGGGCCTCGGTGTCGGTGACCTATCAGGTCCAGGCTTCCCTGGTCTCCGCCAACGACAAGGTCACGACCCTGGACAATAAGGCCTGTCTGGCCTATTCGGGCGGGTCCGCTTGCGCGTCCAACTCAGTCACGGTCCAGGGTTCCTATGTGGTCCATCTGTCGGTCTACAACCAATCGGGTGAATTGATCCAGAACCTGGCCAATTTCGAGACCGGGACCCCGATCACCGACTTCACCATCGAGAACGGGGTCATCACGACCGATTCCCAGGCGGCGACCTTCCTTTACAGCGGGGTCATGGTGGGGACTTGGGACGCCACCGGCGGGGCAGGCGGCAAGGTGACCAATGGGACTTACCTGATCAAGATCGACAGCGTGGACCCTTATGGGGTCACCTCGACGATCACCAAGAGCGTCATCGTGAACATCTCCCGCAGCACCTTGGAGATCGCGGTCTACAACGAGGCGGGCGAGATCGTGAAGCATTTCACGGAAGCCGAGATCATCAACTATTTCGGGGGCGGGCCCTCGGCCGCGCTCCAGCCCGCCGACTTCAACGTGGGCGAGGCGAAACTTTCCACGCCGACCCTTGTCGAATCCTATCTGCCGGGGGTTTCCAACAACCTGACCATCACCCTGGGATCGGGCCGCAGTTTCACCTGGAACGGTGTCGGCGATAACGGGAGCTACCTCACCTCGGGGACCTATTTCCTGGAGATCACCTCGGCCCAACAGAACCAACCGGGCCAACAGATCATCATGCCCGTGCGGGTGAACAACGACGGGAGCAGCCCGGCGAACAGCGTGGTGCTGGCCCCCAACCCGGTCCATGTGGCCCAGACGAACCAGGCCTGGTTCCTGGTGTCCGACCAGAGCGGTCAATTGACCGAGACGGACGTTCAGATCTATACCATCGCCGGGGAATTGGTGAAGACGCTCCAAAGCCAGCCGGGCACGCCCGACAAGGTCCTTTGGGATATGACCAACCCGGTCCTGGCCAGCGGGACCTACCTGGCGGTGCTGGACCTCCACTCGGGCAAAGGTTTGATGGGCCGGAAGATCTTGAAGGTCCAGGTCATCCACTGATCCATCTCAGGCGCAAATAGTACTCGCCCTTCCCGGGCATTTTTGGGATGATTTCGATCATGGATCACCCCAAGGCCGCTCCTGATGGAAAACCCCGTAAAAAGACAGGGCCTCAATGGCTTCGGATGCCGGTGGGTTATTGCGTCGGGACCTTGTCCTGGTTCCTGGGGGCCCATTGCCTTGAGGAAGGGGAAAGGGGTTTTTGGGGCCCGTCCCCGAGGAAAATGGGGGCTCATTTCTTGAAGGTTTTTTTCTGGACCTTGGGGATATTCCTGATGGTCCGGGGTTTTCAGGCCTACCTGGACTGGTTCATGGGGTCCGCCCCGGACCAAAGGTTCCTGGCCGTTCTGGGGAAATCGGTCCTCTTCCTATATATACGCATTTTTTGGCCGGGTACCCTCGTGTGGATCCTTCCGGGATTGCGGGAATTCCGTTGCCCCCAATGCTATGAGAAAAGGACCTTCCGATTCCTTCCCGTATCCGCGAGTTTCGGGAACTGGGTGACCTATCTTTGCCCCCATTGCTCTTGCTTGGTGGATGGTTGGGGCGGACAGATCTTTTATCCACGGAAGGCCGGAAAGGGGATCGGATCACCGGGCCGGTTTTTGGTCCCCGTCGGAGCGTTTGTGAGCCTGGGGCTCGGGATCTGGCTGGGAGAGGTCTTGGTCCGGATCCTCTGATCAGGAGGGGATCGTCTGTTTCTTGGAGAAAAGGAATTGGATGATCTCGGCGACCTTGGCCGGGACCTCCAGTTTCCGGGGTTCCTCCCCGACAATGGGACTGTCGAAGAGCGGATAAACACGATGCAGGCCCACATCCTTCAGCCATCCCAGGTTCGGGGCGACGGCCCCGACGATGGCGATGCAGGGGATCCCCAGCCTCTTGGCCATCTGGGCCACGGCGACGGGCGCCTTGCCTTCCCGGCTCGAATTATCCATCAAGCCTTCACCGGTGATCACCAGGTCGCAACCCTTCATTTGGTCCTCGAGCTTCAGGGTCTGGGCCACGAAATCGAACCCGCTTTCCAATTGGGCCCCCAAGGCCAAAAGGGCCATGCCCATGCCGCCCGCGGCCCCGGAGCCTTTCTGGTTCTTCAGAAGGATGCCCGAGGCCTTGGAAAGGACCGCCTCGAAGGAATCCAGCCCCTTTTCCAGCTCCTCGACCGCCTGCTGGGTCCCTCCCTTGAGGGGCCCGAAGAAGCGGGCGGCCCCGTGGTCGCCCAGGAGGGGGACTTGGACGTCCACCAGGCCCACGATCTGGATGCCCTTGAGCAACTGACGGACCGGCTCCAAGTCGATGGAAAGGATGTTGGAAAGATGCTTTCCGGCCAGGCCGTTGGGGGGCAGGGTGGTCTTGGATTTGAAGGTGGCGCCGAGGGCCTGCAGGAAGCCCAACCCTCCGTCGATGGTGGCGCTGCCACCCAGCGAGATCTTCAGGTGCCGGATCCCGTGTTTCTTGACCGCTTCGGAAACGATCTCACCCGTTCCGTAACTGGTGGTTTCCAGGGGGTTCCGTTCCTCCGGAGCCAGGCGGAAAAGGCCGGAGGCCTGGGCCATTTCGATGATGGCCGTGTCCTTCTCCGGGAGTTGGGCGATCCCGTATTGGGCCTGCTTGAAACGCATGAGGGGGTCGTTCACGGTGGTGGAAAGGGTCTTGCCCTTGAGCAGGTAGATGATCGAGGTGAGGGTGCCTTCGCCGCCGTCGGCCACGGGGCAGAGCCGGAGGGTCGCTTCCGGCAGGTGTTTTTGGATCTGGTTCCGCAACATTTCAGCGATCTCTTGGGCGGTCGAGACACCTTTGAACTTATCGGGGGCAATGAGGATTTTCATATTCTCCTATCGCTTTAGCAAAATCCTGGGATTCGTGCCCATTCCCGCCTGATATTGTTTTCAGCGCGGGTCGCACGAAAAGGGAACTGGCTTATAATCCCTTGGGAACAACGATCGATGAAGAGGCTTGCACCCCATTTTAAGGAGGAAAAATGTCTCCGCAAGACCAATCCATAACGTCCCTGCAAAAGGATTCCCAGACCTTCCCCCCTCCCCCCGAGCTCTCCGAGCGGGCCTACATCGGCTCCATGGCCCAATACCAGCAAATGTACGACCGATCCGTCCAAGAGCCCCACGCTTTCTGGATGGAGCAAGCCCTCCAGGAATTGGTCTGGGCCAAGAAACCCACCAAGACCCTCGAATATACCTGGGACACCAAGAAACGGGTGATCCAGCACACCTGGTTCGCCGATGGGGAGCTGAACGTTTCCGAGAACTGTCTGGACCGTCATTTAGGGACCCCTTTGGAAACCAAGACGGCCATCCTTTGGCAGGGTGAGAAGGATGAGGAAGTCCGGAAGATAACCTATAAAGAGCTACACCAACTGGTCTGCCAATTCTCCAATGTCCTGCTCTCCAAAGGGATCCGGAAAGGCGACCGGGTCTGTATCTATATGCCCATGGTGCCGGAGGCGGCGGTGGCGCTTTTGGCCTGCGCCCGGGTCGGGGCCATTCATTCGGTGGTCTTCGGGGGATTCTCGGCCGAATCCCTCAAAAGCCGCATCCAGGACTCGGACAACGTGGCCGTCCTCACCGCCGACGTGGGTTTCCGGGCGGGCCGCATCATTCCCCTGAAGAACATCGTGGACGAGGCCCTTAAGGACTGCCCGACGGTCAAGAATGTCATCGTCTTCAAACGGGGTGATGGAGCTGTGAACATGGTCGCAGGACGGGACCATTGGTGGCATGAGGAGATGGCCAAGGCTTCCCCGGCCCACCAAGCCGAGCCCATGAAGGCCGAGGACCCGCTTTTCATCCTTTATACGTCCGGTTCCACGGGCAAGCCCAAAGGGGTCCTTCACACGACGGCCGGGTACCTGCTTTGGGTCAAGATGACCCACCGCTATGTCTTCGATTACCATCCGGGCGAGATCTATTGGTGCACCGCCGACATCGGCTGGGTCACCGGACACAGCTATATCGTCTATGGTCCCTTGGCCAACGGGGCCACCACCTTAATGTTTGAAGGCGTTCCCAATTATCCCGATCCGGGCCGTTTCTGGCAGGTGGTGTCCAAGCACAAGGTCCAGGTCTTCTACACGGCACCGACGGCCATCCGGGCCCTGATGCGCGAGGGGGAGGATTGGCCCAGGAAGTACGACCTGGGTTCGCTCAGGATCCTGGGGTCCGTCGGGGAACCCATCAACCCCGAGGCGTGGCTTTGGTACCACCGAAATGTGGGACGGGGCCGCTGTCCCATCGTGGACACCTGGTGGCAGACCGAGACGGGGGGCTTCATGATCACCCCCATCCCCGGGGCCCATACCTTGAAACCGGGCAGCGCCTCAAGGCCTTTTTTCGGCGTTGAACCGGTGATCCTGCGGGACGACAGTTCGGTCTGCGGGCCGAACGAGGGCGGCAAGCTTTGTATCAAGAAACCCTGGCCCGGGATGATGCGCACCACCTGGGGGGACCACGAGCGGTTCATCAACACCTATTTCTCCACCTTCAACGACATGTATTTCACCGGCGACGGTTGCCGGATCGACCAGGACGGGGACTATTGGCTCCTGGGCCGCGTGGACGACGTGGTCAATATTTCCGGGCACCGGATCGGGACCGCCGAGGTGGAAAGCGCGCTGGTCTCCTTTTCCAAGGTCTCGGAGGCCGCGGTCGTGGGCTATCCCCACGACATCAAGGGGCAGGCCCTTTACGCTTATGTGACGCTCAAGGAAGGGGTGGCGGCCAGCGACGACATCAAGAAGGAACTGGTCCAGCATGTACGCAAGGAGATCGGGCCCATCGCCCAACCGGACAAGATCCAGTTCGCCGAGGGGTTGCCCAAGACCCGAAGCGGCAAGATCATGCGTCGGATCCTCCGCAAGATCGCGGAGAACGACACCGGGAATTTGGGGGACACAACGACCCTGGCCGACCCGGGGGTCGTGGACAAGTTGGTCCAAGGCCGTCAGTGATAGGAACGGCGTTGAAAGCCCCGGTCCCGTAAGGGAACCGGGGCTTTTTTTTTTACAACGAAAAGGACCTTTTTGCGGGCTTTTACGGGAAGGATGAGCAAGCCCATATTCCCCACCGATCCTGGTCTATTTAATAAAATGGACCCATTTGGACCGCCCCTTGAGAAACCTTCCGGCGGGGTAACGCGTCTTAAAGATAGGACAAGAACCGTAACGATGAATCCCGAGGTGAGACCATGGTAAGAAGCCCCATCTTCGCAGCTCTTTTGACCGTTTCCCTTTTTTCGTCCTTGGCCGCCCAGGAAGATAGACGCCATGAGGGCTTTGGGAACGACCGCTCCGAAGGGAAATCCTGGGGGGCTTCCCGTGACCAGGGTGGGGACCGGGCGGTTCCCCGGTCGGACGACGAGAAGGAAAAACCGGCCCAAGAACGCAGTGAGGTGAAAAGGGAACCAAGGACCGAAAAGACGGTCCCTTCGGTGAAGGGGGAGCGTGGGGTCCGGGTAAGAACGGAAAGCAAGGAGGACCGGATCGGGACCGTGCGGGAGGAAGGGCGGAACGAGGCGACCCTTCACCACTTCAATGAAGGCACGAATCGTCGGCCCCAGCAAGAGGGTGTCCGGAAAGAGGAACCGCGGAAGGTCGGGGTCCGCCCGAACAGCGTTGGACTCATCCGCCATGAGATCTCCCCCCAGATGAAGGAGATCGGCATCAAACGGATACCCGCCGAATCCCCCCGTCATGACCAATTCCTGAGGACGGACGCGGTCCATTCACGGTTCACTCCCCCGAGCGTTGGTCCCAAGGGTCAGTCCCTGAAGGCGAGCCTCCTGATGCCGAAAAAGACCAATGCGGCCGTCATCCAGAGCCATATGAAAACCTTCAGCTCGAACAAGGCTTTTCTCGCCCAGATCAACGTCTATAACACCCACGAGACCATGGCCAACCATTACTACTGGCACACGTGGAATGGGAATTCCTACTGTCATTACTACGACCCCTGGGGTTACCACTGGTACGGCTGGTATTGGCATGGGAGCTGTTTCTGGGCCCGTTGGTACGACAATTACTGGTGGTGGTATGATCCCACCTATTCCCGCTGGTGTTATTGGAACGACGGTTATTGGTGGTGGAACGATCCCTATCGCGTGAATGTGGTCTACGTCTATCACGATGGGGATTATGTCCCTTCTTCTTCTGGCGAGGTGGAAGCACCCTCGGCCCAGGCTTCCGAGGTGGATTTCAAGAGCCGTAACGGGGACCGTACGGTGAAGGTCTTTGGGGAAGACGCTTTCCTTTACGACACCGACCAGGATGGTTCTGACAATAAACCCGTCTACCTGGCCTCCCATGTCAAGGAAGTGAAGTTCTCATTGCCCGGATCCGGCAGGCCCATGCAGATCATGCTCATCCTCGAGGACGGTTCCTTTGAATTGTTCGATTGGGATGGGAACCCTTATAATCGGCCCCAGGACCAGCCTTAAGTGGCGGATCCCAGGAAATTCCGGGAATGGCTGCAGGGCCTGGGCCCGGAAGACCGCCGTTACCTCGAGCGCCATCCCACCTGGAAACGCTCCTACCTCCAGTTCCAAGAGAAGGGCATCCTTCCGGAGGGTTTCGCGGAGTTGACCATGGAGATCCTGGAAGGCGGTTCTGAAAGCGAGACCTGAGGCCCGAGCGGTCCGGTTCCGGTAGCCTTGACCCTATCCCCAAAGGACTTGCGTGTCCCTACGATCTCTCCGATCCACTTCCTTCCTTTTGTTCTCCTGGGTCCTCTTTTTTTCTTTTTTTCTCCAGACCCCTGTTCTCGCCAAAAAGCCCAACGATGCCAAGGTCCTTTCCGACATCAACCGTTCTTGCCGGGAGATCGACGCCCAGGTGAAGGGCGGGGGCTTGACCGTCACCTACTGGGCCGAGGTGGAGGAAGAGGGCGGGGAGGCCCATTGGGTCACCTTTGGGTCGAGGGAAACGGGTGAAAAGACCCATCCAAGGGGTTTTTGGCGTGAGGCCTGGACCTATGGGGATGGGAAACGGATAAGATCGGTCGAGATGGAGATCAAGACACCGACGAAGGAGTGGGTCCAAAGGGTCACTTATTACTTCCGCGAGGATGGGACCCTGGAGAAGGCCCATTCGGATTTTCGTACCTTCGGGGCCTATGAGCGCAAGAAGGGGCCCACCCACCAATTCTTGGCCAAGATCCTTCGGGACCGTTTTTATGACCCCAAGGGCCATTGCATCCAGAAGAACGGTCCCCGTATCTCTAACGCCACCAATCACCGGGAAACCCATGACGTGGTGTTCAAGGACGGCGCCTGGCCTTTTTACCCCAAGGTCACCGATCTGCCTTTTCCCGTTCCGATGGCAGAACCCGGCGCTACCCGCACCCCTTGAACTCTTGTTCGTTCGGTTCCAACTTGGCTTAGAATGTTGCCCTCAGGAAAACTCCGGAGGTATCCCATGCGGAAACTATTATTCCTTTTCAGTCTTATCCTCTCGGCCCAAGCACAGGCCGGGTTGGTGCGCCAGATGGTGGATTACCGGGACGGCCAAACGGTCCTGGAAGGTTATCTGGTCTACGACGACGCCCTGAAGGGATCCCGGCCCGGCGTCCTGGTCGTGCATGAGTGGAACGGTTTGGGGCATTACGTGAAAGGCCGGGCCGACCAACTGGCTGGCTTGGGCTATGTGGCTTTCGCCCCGGACATCTATGGGAAAGGGGTGAGGCCCGAGGGATTCGAGGCCTGCAAAGCGGAGTCGGGAAAGTATTACGCCGATCGAGCCATGTTGCGGCGCCGGGTCAATTTAGGGCTCGACCAACTTCGGAAAAACGCGATGGTGGACCCGAAGAGGATCGCCGCCATCGGTTATTGCTTCGGCGGTTCCGCCGTGTTGGAGTTGGGCCGTAGCGGAGCCGACGTGGCCGGGATCGTGACCTTCCATGGAGGGTTGGACGACCCGGCGCCCGCCGATGCGAAGAACATCAAGGCCAAGGTCCTGGTCTGCCAGGGCGGCGCGGACCAGTTCACCCTCCAGGCACTCCCCGCCTTCAAGAAGGAAATGGACGACGCCAAGGTGGACTACCGGGTCATCGAGTACAAGGGGGCGGTCCATGGGTTCACCAACCCGGACAACAAGGGAACGGTCCCGGGACTGAAATACGATGCCAAGGCCGACAAGGCGTCCTGGAAGGCGATGAAGCGATTCTTCAAGAAGGTCCTTGGATCCTGAGGATCCCCTTGGCGTTCCCGCCGGACGGTGTCTTTGCTTTTTGGGCGGTTTTCAGCACGGTCCGCCGGAGTTTGTTCTGGGCGCTTGAAAAGGGCAAGGCAAGGGCCTGGGATGCCGTCACCCACCGAAGCTCCTCGCCCTTGGGTCGTTTGCGGGCGGAGCCAGCCTGGTAAAGACGGAGCCTGATCTTATGGCGCGTGATCTGATGACCCACCTCATGGAACAGGTCCCGGCGGGCCTTGACCCCGTATTTCCTCTCCAGCGCGGTGAGCGCGGAGTCGGGATCTTTTCCTTCCATGCTCGGGAACTCCCATAGGCCCTGGAGCCATCGCTCCCCCTGGGGCCTTTTGCGGACCAGGAACCTCGACCCTTGACGGGCCAAGACCGCGGCCACGACCACCTCGACGGTGTCGGCCTTAACGGACGCTTGTGGGTATCTGGTTTGGGAACCCTCCTGGCAGGCCCCGCAATGGTCCCTTAATGGGCAAAGCAGGCATTGGGGATCCTCGGGAACGCAGATCGTAGCGCCTAATTCCATGAGAGCTTGGTTGAAATCCCCCGGCCTTTTTCGGTCCAGGAGCTCTTCGGCGATCTCCCATGTTTTTTTATGGCCGGGCCCGGTCTTCAGGTCGCCTTTCAGCCGGAAAAGACGCGCGAAGACACGGATGACATTCCCGTCCACCAATGGCATGGGTTTTTCGAAGGCGATGGAAAGGACCGCGCCGGCGCTATATCGGCCCACGCCGGGCAAGGTCATGATCCCATCGAGCGTTTCGGGGAGCTTCCCTTGGTGGTCGGCCAGGACGCTTTGGGCGGCTGTCCGGAGGTTCCTCGCCCTGCGGTAATAGCCGAGCCCCTCCCAGAGCTTCAGGACCTTCTGTTCATCGGCCCTTGCCAGGGACCGCCAATCCGGGAGTTCCTTCATGAACCTTTCGTAATAAGGGATGACGGTCTTGACCTGGGTTTGCTGGAGCATCATCTCGGAGACAAAGATGGCGTAGGGGTCCCGGGTCCGCCGCCAGGGCAGGTCCCGTTTGTGGCGGTCATACCATCCCAACAACGCTTTTTGGACCGGTCGGACCTTGGGTCGTCGAGAGGTCATCAGGAAAGGGATCGGAGGGAAAAGGTCTTGAGGGTTTCGGGTGAATCCCGCAGGGCGATGGGGGACAGCGGTTCGCCCTTGGCCCCGGCCCCGAGCCTTTCAAAGGTCTCTTGGGTGACGGCGGTCTGGCCGGGAGCGGTCAAAGCGCAAAGGCGCGTGACGATCGAGAGGGGTTCCCCCAGGATGCTGTAGTCGAAATGCTTGTCCGACCCCAGGTTGCCCGCCACGACAGGACCGGTATGCAGGGCGATCCCGACGGTGAAAGGCGGGGCTCCTTTCTTGATCCTGTCCAAATTGAACTCCTTCAAGGCCTCCTGGATCTCCAGGGCGGCCTGGGCGGCCCGTTTTTCCTTGTCCTCGTGGGTGAAGGGGGCCCCCCAGATCGCCAGCAGGCTGTCGCCCATGAAACGATCCAGCATCCCCTCGTGTTTGAAGACGATCTCGTTGATCAGGGTGAAATAACGGTTCAAGGATTCCACCAGGTCCTCGGGCTTCAGGTTCTCGGTCAGGGCATGGAAGCCCTTGAGATCGGCGAAGAGAAGGGTGCATTCCCTCTTTTCTCCCCGCAGGGAGAAATAATCCCGGTCCGAAAGGATCTTTTGGGCGGCGATGGGATCCACGACCTTGCCCAGGATCAGGGAGACCCGTTCCTTTTCAAGGTTCCTTTCCCGCAACTCCTCCAGAACCCCTTGTAGGGAGGACCATTCCGGGAAGGCCAGGGCCGGTGCCGGGGCCCGCCCCGGGCCACCGGAGAGGCCTTGGACAAAGTCCATTAGCTTCCGGTATTGGAAGAGATAAAAGGCGCCGAATGCCAAGGCAAGGATGAAGAAAACCGTTCCGGCCCAAAAAGCGGACCGGACGATCTCCTTGCGGGGGTCGCGGGTGACGATCCAGTCCTTTTGGATGGGGGAAAGGGCCAGCAAGAAGGCGGTCCTTTTGCCGGACGGGTCGAAAAGGGTCTGGGACCCGGCCAAGTAGGCCTTTTGGTCCAGCGTCACGGTCTGGGGCTTGGAAGAGCCGGAGACGCCGTCCAGGGAAGCGGTTTCGGTCCGGGAGGGTCCTCGATCGGGCCAGGAAGGAAGGACCCCTTGTTTGGTATCGAGGGCCAGGGGAAGGGAGGCCTTTTTTTGAAGGGAAGAGAGCCAATCCGCGTCCAAGGGGACGCCCGCGACCAACACTCCCAGCACCTTCCCGCGATTTTCAATGGGAAAGAGACAGGCCAAGAAGGACCGGTCCAGGACCGTTAGGACGCCCGATGCCCGCGCTCCCTTCAAGGCCTGGTCCATGGCCGGCCAATCCGACGCGGAGGCGTAGGTCGGGGTCGGGGTTTTGGAAGGATGATGGGACCGCATCTTTGAGCTCGCGGTCGGGAGCGGGTCGGGTGTGGGTTTGGGGATGGAAAGGTTGTCGAAAAGTATCTTGCCGTCCTTTCCCACGATGGCAAGGAAGGGAAAGGACTTTTCGGCGAGGCCGGCCTCACAGATGGGCCGGATCGCGGAGGACACCGCATTGGGATAGGTGAAGTAAAGGGCTTTTTTGAGCCCGTCCCTCTGGGAAAATTTCCAGGCGTCCAGAAGGAGTTGCTTCGAGGCGCGGTCGAGTTCCGAGGAGACGACCGCCGATCCCTGGATCAAGCCCGTGGCGGGATCGTTGACCACCTTTTCCTGGAGGACCCGCTTCAGGATGCCCGATGTCCGCATCGACAAGAAAGCCAAGGGAAGGACGGCGAGGAGGCAAAAGACGGCGGGGACGATGGGGATCTTTTTCAAGGAAGGTCCTGGCAAGGGATGGTTCTTGGATGGGTCACTATAGGCGACCGGTCATGTTTTTTCCACTTGGGTGGCCAGGCCGATCATTTCAAGGACCGAGGAGACCCGCAGGCATTTTTCCTGGGTCCCGAAATAGACCGAGGCCTTGCCCTTTTGGTGGACCCGAAGGGTGAGTTCGAAGGCCCGTTCCAAGGAACAGCCGGTGGCCTTTTGCAATTGAAGGATGACCTGGTCGAAGGTGTGGACCTCATCGTTGAAAAGGATGGTCTGCCAGGGTGGATCGACCTGGGTGTGCGGGTCGGTCACGGGAACTTGTTGGGGCCGGGGCGTCACCTGGGTCATTTCCGCGGAGGGGAGTCCTTGGCGAGGATCTCCAAGGCGTAGGAGCGGGTCTCCAGGCTCATGTGGACCTTGACGAAGAAAGGATGGCCGTTGCGCCATAGGGAATCCAATTCCTTCGATTCCTTCTTCAGGGCGCCGATGTATAGATCGAGCTTTTCCTGCGCATATCTTTGGACGGCGTCCATCCCTTTCAAGGTCAGGTTCCCGTGGCTGAAATGGTCGGTCACATCCTTTTGGAGGATGGCCTTTAGTTGAAGGACGATCTTCAAGGATTGGTCGCTCATGGTCCGCCCCTGCGATTTTCTCCATTTTATTCCAATTGGCCGGTTCTGGACCATTTTGAGAAAATGGGTGGGATCAGAAGGGTATTGACAATTATGTAGCAAATATCATAAAAGAATGAACGCCCCAAAATGTAAATACGATCACCGAGGTTTTCATGGACCCCCAAAAGAGACAGCAACGCAAGATCCAAGAATTGACCACCCTCTACTCCATCGGCCATGCCATGGCTTCCACCCTGGATTTCAGGAGCGTCCTGAGAGAGGTCCTGGCCACCCTTTCCAAGGAACTGGACATGAACCGCGGGACGGTCGCCCTCCTGGACAAGAAGACCGGACAACTCAGCATCGAGGCCGCGCAGGGCCTGACCAAGGAGGAGATCTCCCGGGGGAAGTACAAGATCGGGGAAGGGATCACGGGAAAGGTGGTGGAAAAGGGGGAGGCCATGATCGTTCCCGACATCGGGAAGGAGCCCCTCTTCTTGAACCGGACCCGTTCCCGGGGTGACGTCAAACGGCAGAACATCTCCTTCATCTGCGTCCCCATCAAATTGAAGGGCGAGACCCTCGGAGTGCTTTCCGTGGACCGGTTGTTCAAGGACGCGGACATCTCCTTCGAGGAGGACGTCCGGTTGCTTTCGGTGGTGGGATCGCTCATCGGGCAGAACCTCAAGCTCCATGAGATGATCGAGAAGGAAAAAGAGGACCTGCTGGAAGAGAACCGGGAGCTCCATAGTGAATTGAAGGGGAAGTACAAGCTGGACAACATCGTGGGCTCCTCCAAATCGATGGTGGAGGTCTATAAGGCGGTCCAGCGTGTCGCGCCGACCCGGACCACCGTCATCATCCGGGGGGAGTCGGGCACCGGCAAGGAACTCATCGCCCGGGCCGTCCACTACAACAGCCCACGGGCCTCCAAGCCCTTCATCAAGGTCTCCTGCGCCGCCCTCCCCGAAACACTCCTCGAAAGCGAACTGTTCGGCCATGAGAAAGGCAGCTACACGGGCGCTTCGGAGCTGGTGAAGGGCCGCTTCGAATTGGCGGACGGCGGGACCCTTTTCCTGGACGAGATCGGGGACATCTCCCAGGCGACCCAGGTGAAGCTCCTGCGGGTCCTCCAAGAAAAGAAGTTCGAGAGGGTCGGGGGGACCAAGACCCTTTCCGTCGATGTGCGGATCATCGCCGCGACGAACCGGAACCTGGAAAAGGCCATCGCCGAGGGCAAATTCCGGGAGGACCTCTACTACCGCCTGAACGTCGTTCCCGTTTTCCTCCCCTCCTTACGGGACCGAAGGGAGGATGTCCCGCTTTTGTTGAACCATTTCATCGATAAGTACAACAGCGAGAACGGCGCCCGGTTCAAGGCCACGCCCGAGGTGGTCGCCCATTTGATGAATTATCCTTGGCCGGGCAATGTCCGGGAGTTGGAGAACATGGTGGAGCGGATGTGCGTGATGGCCAAGGGCCAGTCCATCACTCTGGAGGATATCCCGGTGCCCCTGGAAGTTTCGTCCCATCTTCCCCCCTCTTCCATGGAAGGCGGCCCGAGCCTGAGGCCCGCTCCCGGCGGCGGGTTCACCACCTTGACCGAGGTGGAAAAGATGAAGGTCATGGAGGCGATGGAAAAGTGCGGAGGGGTCCAAGCCAAGGCCTGCAAACTGCTTGGGATCACACCCCGGCAGTTGGGTTACAAACTGAAGAAATACAAAATCGGCTACAAGCCTACTTTTTTGTAATTTTGACGGGATTTTCATTTTCTTTTCATTTACGTTCCAACGGCTTATGCCCATCAAAAAACCTCGGAATTGAACGGATTTTAGACTAAATTGAGCGGCAATTTTTATTTCGCACCTTTTGGCAGAGGTTTTGCTTTAGTTTTGCCGTCTTTTCGGTTGTCCGGGTCCACCCCCTACCTAATACTAAGCCGATTTTGGGGGCAGTCGGGACCCGCTTTTCGCTGATCCGAAGGTCCCATGGGTATGGGACCGAATAAATTCAGGAGGCTAAGGAATGACGCCCAAGGAAGTGATGGACCTCATCAAACAGAAAGACGTGAAGTATGTTGATTTTCGTTTCATGGACATGCCCGGCATCTGGCAACACACGACCTCGCCGGTCAAGTTCTTCGACGAGGATACCTTCAAGGATGGGAAGGGTTTCGACGGCTCCTCCATCCGCGGGTTCCAGGCCATCAATGAATCGGACATGTTGCTGATCCCCGATCCGGATTCCGCCTTCATCGATCCGTTCTTCGCCGAGACCACCCTGGTCCTCATTTGCAACGTGGTGGACCCCATCAGCCGGGAGCCCTATTCACGCGATCCCCGTTATGTCGCTCAAAAAGCGGAGAAGTACCTGAAGTCCACCGGCATCGCCGATGTTTCCTATTGGGGGCCGGAAGCCGAGTTCTTCATTTTCAACGACATGAAGTTCGACCAGAACATGCACAGCGGCTTCTACTCCGTGGATTCCACCGAAGGTCTGTGGAACCAGGGGCGCGACGAGTATCCCAACCTGGCCTACAAGGTCCGCAATAAGGAAGGTTACTTCCCGGTCCCTCCGACGGACAGCCAGATGGACATCCGCTCGGAAATGACCACGATCATGCAACAGATCGGCGTGGCCATCGAGACCCATCACCATGAGGTCGCCACCGGCGGCCAGGCCGAGATCGACATGGTGTTCAACACCATGGTGACCATGGCCGATATGCTCATGAAGTACAAGTACGTGGTGAAGAACGTGGCCCGTCGGCACAATATGGTGGCCACCTTCATGCCCAAGCCCCTCTTCGGGGACAATGGATCGGGCATGCACGTCCACCAGTCGATCTGGAAGGGCAACACCAATGTGATGTTCGACGAGAAGGGCTACGGCGGACTTTCCCAGGCCGCCCTCTATTACATCGGTGGGCTCCTGAAGCACGCCCCTGCCCTTTGCGCCTTCATCACCCCGACGGTCAACAGCTACAAGCGTTTGACCCCGGGTTTCGAAGCGCCGGTCAACCTGGTGTACAGCCAGCGCAACCGTTCGGCCGCTTGCCGCATCCCGCTCTATTCCAAGAGCGCGAAATCCAAGCGCGTGGAATTCCGCACCCCGGACCCGTCCTGCAACCCCTACCTGGCCTTCCCGGCCATGTTGATGGCGGGACTGGACGGCATCGAGAACAAGATCGATCCGGGCAAGCCGCACGACATGAACCTTTACGAGCTGGAAGGGCGCGAGCTGAAGAAGATCAAGAGCGTGCCCGGTTCCCTCAACGAGGCCCTGGACGCCTTGGAGGACGACCACGAGTTCCTGTTGAAGGGCGGGGTCTTCACCGAGGACCTGATCAACGAATGGATCAACTACAAGCGGAGCAAGGAGATCGACGCCATCCGCCTGCGGCCCCATCCCTACGAGTTCGTGCTTTACCACGATATCTAAGCCGATATCGGCCGTATCGAAGCCCTGTCCCCGAAAGGGGGCGGGGCTTTTTTGTTTTTGGGCCCGATCACAGGGCGGAAACCCCCACAAAAACCCCGTTCGGCGGCGCTTTCGGACCTCGCGAGCCGAAAGAAGCCTTCCCGGAAGGTATAATTGCCCTCGGCTGAAAATCCCACGGAAAGATGGTCCCATGCGCCGTTCTTCGTCCCGCTACATCTTCCTTTTCCTCATCGGGGTCACAGGTGTGGCATCGGGTCAGGCCCTTTCGGTGACCCCTTTGGGAGGGAACAGTCCGACGATCCTGGTCCAATCCCTTATGGGGATCGGGTTGACCTATAGCAATGTCACTTACCAGGGGAACGGTTCATCGGCCGGTACTTTCACGGGCGGGAGCGCGATCGTCGGGTTCCCCTCGGGGATCGTCCTGAGCAACGGGGCGGCCGCCAGCGTCAAAGGCCCCCCCGTGATCGGTGGGACCTCGACCTGCAACAGCCTCCCAGGGGACGCGGACCTGGCCGTCCTGGCCGGGACCTCTCCCGCCAGCATCTTCGACGCCAGCGTCCTGCAGTTCGATTTCATTCCCACTTACAACACCATCACGTTCCAATATGTTTTCGCTTCGGACGAATACAATCAATTCATCGGGGCTTTCGACGATGTCTTCGGTTTTTTCTTGAACGGCGTCAACGTGGCCCTGGTCCCAGGGACGACGACGGCGGTCTCGGTGAATACCGTCAACAATTGCGTGAATCCGGCCTATTTCATCGACAACAGCGGCGGCCAATCGAACGGTGTTTGTTCCGTTACCAAGCCTTCGGCTGGGTTGAACACGACCATGTGGGGCCTCACCACGGTCCTCTCGGTGACCGCGTCGGTCAATCCGGGGGTCACCAACCACATCAAGCTGGCCATCGGTGACGCGGGGGACTGCAACCTGGACTCGAACGTCTTCATCCAGGCCAACAGTTTCTCCAGCGGGCCGACGGCGACGCCGACCAATACCCCGACCGCCAGCCCGACGCGCACTCCCACCGCGACCCGGACCCCCACCAACACACCCACCATCACTCCCACCTTCCCCCCTTTCATGGATGACTTCGAGGTGGACAAGAACGCGTTCACCCCGCCGGGAGAGTCGGTCAGCATCACGGTCGGGTACAGCCAGTTCCCGGGGAACTATTCATTGCGGATCTATAATTCGGCCGGGGAGCATATCCGAACTTTGGACAGCCAGGGTCTGACCACCCCCATCCGTCAAACCTATGTCTGGGATGGGACCAACAAATATGGGGATAAATGCGCCAGCGGGATCTATCTGATCGCCCTGGAGGAGCCCTTTAATCGGAAGTTGAAAAAGGTCCTTTTGATCCGGTAGGGAAAGGGCCGTAAAAGCGCTTTGTTCACCCTTGGGGACCGGCCTTTTCCGCAAGTTCTTCGTGAAATTTGGGTAAATTTGCGATACTTTTATCCCTGGAAGTGTCAGTTTTAACGGTCCAACGAAAAACGTTTCAAAATCCTTGGGTGGTCTCATGAAATCCAAACAGTCCATGTTGAAATTGATGATCCCCGCCTTTTTCATCATGGCGTTTTTCGCGGGTGAAGCCTCTGCCCAAAACGTCAGTTTCAGTAGTATTTCCGTTTCGAATTCAGCTCCCAATCCCGGTTCGACCATTGGGGTCACCGTGGTCTATTGCCAATTGGGGACCTACATCGTCCCTAATTTCTATGTGGGCCTGAACCCCTCCCAAACCACCCTTCAAGCCTGTCCCGCGGCCAATCAAACCCTTTTAGTGGACAAGAACACGGGCTCCAACGGCATCAGCCCGGCCACCTCCACCGTCAATGAGGCCACCGATGGCGGCGGCGGTTGGGTCGGCGTGGGTTGGAACGGAACTGCAGCTTGTCCCACGACCCAGATCTGGAACGTGACCATCCCGGCGGGTCAGGCGCCCGGTCCGGTGAATCTTATCGTTCAGGAAAATAACTACTACATCGGTTGTGATGGCGCCTCCTATCCGAACATTTCGACCGTCCTGAGCATTCCCTTGCCACCTCCGAGTTGTACCGCAACGGTCCGTTCAGAGGCGGTCACGGCCGCTCCGAACGGTCTTTTCCTTTTCGACATCGATTATAGTTTTGTCAATGCCGGGGCCAGCAACATCCAGTACACCCTTCCGTCCAATGTGACTTTCGTTTCGGCGGGGCCTAACGCGACTTTTTCCTCGGGGGCCGTAAGTTGGGATCTGGGAAATGTGACCTTGGCTCAAACGGGAGAGCTTTGGGCCTTGGTCAGCGTGAACTCGGGAACGGCCGATGGGACGGTCATTCCCAATTCGGCCACCTTGAACAGCGCCAATTGCGGGACCAGTTCCTCATCCACCGCCAATGTGACGGTCAAGGTTCCCCAACTGACCCTGACCAAAAGCCAATCCGCTTCTTCACTGGCGGCCGGGTCGACCGTGACCTATACACTGGACTTTACCGCCATTGCCCGGAATCTTCAGTTCTACGATTCCTACGACAATATTTCCGCCGGAAGCAACATCAACCTGGCCAATGGGACCGTGAACTGGGGGTATGACGGGACTTCCTACACGGATTACCTGGGGCCTGTGCCGGGGGTCGATCCCGGGAATTGGACCGTCCGGTCGAACGCTTCGGGGGACCACTTCATCGAGGCGAAGGTCACCTATAACGGTGGTGGGGGCAACGGGAACTACCCTGAATTGGTCCGTAGCATCCCGGGAGCGGACATCTGTAACACCATCATCGTGGAGGGGGACCTGCAGATCCCGACGACGGCTTCAGGGGCAACGTCGGGGGCCGATGCCCACATGATCATCGCCTGCAATCCTTCCCAAGGGATCACCCTCAAGGCCGGGATCTCCATCGACAACAGCCCGGGCAATCTGTTCATCCAGAAGAACAACATCTATCCCCTCGATTCGGGGGCTTCGATCATCTTCAGTTCTCCGTTCGCCGTTTCGTCCAACCAGTGGTACACGATGATGGCGACCGTTCATTCGACCGGCGCGGGTTCCATTACTTATTCGGTGGTCCTTTGGCCCAAGGGCGATACCTCAAAGTCCGTGACCTTGAACTACACCGATACGACGGCGGTCTTCCAGCCGACTTGCTCGGGCGGCTGGCGGGCTGGTTGGCAGGCGGACGAAACAGCGGGGACCAATTGGTACAGCAACCTGAAGGTCTTCGGCCCGGGACCGGTACTGAACGCCTCCGTAACGGACGTGATCCCGACCGGCGTCTCCTATGTGGGCGCATCGGTCGCCCCAAGTTCCACGTCGCCCCTGGTCTGGACCGCACCCGGCGCCTTCCCCACGACCATCTTCTCCTTCGACACGCCCTTACAGTGGTGGGGGACGGTTTCCTGCCCCGGTCCCATTACGAACTCCTTCAGCATGACGGCCGATTCGGTGGCCCCCGTCACCTCCAATAGCGTGACCTTGACGGTCAACTGCTCGCCGACCCCGACGCCGCCCCCGGGCGGGTGCAAGGTCCTCCTTTATTACGACAACGAGGCCCAGGGCCTCTCCATGGCCCCGCTTATCACGGTCCTCCAGAACGCCGGGGCTCAAGTCACCTCGATCGGGGTCAACAGCCCGACCTACGATCCAAGCGGGGACAATTGGTCGAATTACAACCAGGTTTGGGACGCGAGGTTCTACTCCAGCCCCATCAACTACTGTCCCTCCACTGATTATGGGGATTACCTGAACTCCAATTGGCAGACCGCCGCAGTGAACTACCTGAACAACGGCGGGAGCTTCTTTCTTTATGGGGAGAACAATGGGTTCCCTAGTCGTAACGACTCCAACGGGAACGGACAGTTCCTCCAGACCTTGGGCGTCGTCAATGGTTCCTTCTTGTCCTGTCCCACGGCAAGCGGACCGTTCACTTCTTCGAACGACAATTCGAGCAACAACATCAATCTTCCTTCTTCCCTTCCTGGGAACCCGAATTTCTTTGGAGACGTGGTGGGCGGAATACCCTTATCGTTGATGACCAATCCAGGGTCGAGTTTCGTCCATCTGGCCTCGGGTTGGACCCACGTTCCTACTACCTTGGATCGTTCAGTCGCCCAAGGTTGGTCTGGAGCCTCCGAATTGCCCGGGCTAGCGGGCCCCAATGTCGGTAAAGTGTTCATGGTGTGGGACACGACCATGTGGACCGGCGGTGATTACACCGGAGGGAACGTCGCCACGATCAACGCCTTTTTCACGGCGATCTATCAATGGCTGGGCGGGAGCTCCTGCACCAGTCCCACGCCGACCTATACCCCGACCCCGACGCCTTCCTATACACCGACACCTTCCCCGACCCCGACAAATACGCCTTCTTGTTTCGTTTCAACTTCTGGTTCTTCTTCCACAAGCGCATCTACAGTATCTTCAGTCATTCTTCCGAGTGTTTCGGTTAGCGGGGCAAATCCGTTGCTGCTTGTCCAGATCGCCATTGACGGTTCATCGCCAGCTACCGTTTCTTCCGTAAAGTGGGGAGGCATATCGTTTTCAAAATTGAGTAATTTATCGCTGACCAGTGGGATCGAATTGGAGCAGTGGTATGCCGTTGGTCTTCCTGCGGCGACCAATAGTGTCAGCGTTTCGATCTCTTCCACCGTATCCGCAGTGTTCGTTGGAGCGACCCTTTATAATGGGGTTAATCAATCCAGTCCTGTGATCCCCGGGCAGGGTGGCTCAGAATGTTACGGTTGTACGACCCTAGATGAAGGCGGCCCTATTACTTACACGTCTTTTGGAGACCTGCAAGTTGGTACATATATCGGGATCGGAGCCTCGGGTTTTTCTTTCAGTACCGGCCAAAACACGAATTGGACCCAAAATAACTTCGGGATATTGGTGGGTGGTTTTGATAAATTTTATGCGGCGCCCACCAATAATGCCGCCATTACCCTTACGGCTTCGGCTGGTGTGAGCCAGGAATTCATCTGGGCGCAAATTCAAGGCGCCGGCTGCGCGGCCCCGACGGCTACACCCACCGTTACCCCGACCCCGACCATCACGCCGACCCCCATGGCCACCCCCACCTTCACCCCGACCCCGATCGGGTTGAACGTGTGGCCGATCCCCTACAACCCGAAATACGCCTATAACGGACAATTGAAGGCCTACCAGGTCCCGCCAGGGGCAACCATGGGCATCTACACCTTGTCCGGGGAGCAGGTCCTTCCGCCCATGAGCCCGGACGGGCTCGGTTGGATCAAGTGGGACGGCAAGAACCAGAACGGCGTCCCGGTCTCCGCCGGCATCTATTATTATGTGATCACCAAAGGCTCGACCGTCCTATTGAAGGGCAAGCTATTGATCGTGAACGGTAATTGACCTTTACCGTCCATTTCCCAGGAACACCGAACTTATGAACCACGGGCGACCGACCATCCGATCCTCCAGCCCCGCCAAGGCGCTGGCTTTGGCGCTGCTCCTTTTCTCCTGGGGCCAAGCCCAGGCGCAGGTCCAGACCTCCGGGGCCGGGAGCACCAGCACCAATTTCCAGAAGATCGGCATGGGGGCCCGCGCCACCGGCATGGGTAACGCCTTCACCGGGGTCTCCGACGACGTCAACGCGGTCTTTTGGAACCCGGCGGGCTTGGGATTGGCCCGGGGCACCCAGTTCACCCTCACCCACGGGGAATGGCTCATCGGGGTCACCCACGAGTTCTTCGCTTTCAGCCAGAACATCGGCAAGGACGGCGGGTTCGGGGGGAGCGTGGGCTACCTGGATTCGGGGAGCTTCCCCGGCGCCCTGGAGACCCCCTCGGGCCAATATGGCGGGGTGGGGGACACCATCAGCGCCACCAACTTCACGGGGACCCTGGCTTATGCCCAGCGCCTGGGCAACTGGATCAACGGCGACTTCTTCAAACATTCCTTCATGGGCATCAGCGCGAGTGTCGTGGGCCAGAACGTCGTCAATGTGGGGAACGCAGGCGCCGCCTTCAACATCGGCTACCTTTATGAGATCCAGCGACGGACCTTCTACGTGGGCGCGGTACTCTTCAACCTGGGTACCCACATCCAGGATTTTTCCCAACCTCTCATGTACAAGATCGGCGGGTCCTACAGCCTCCACAATGTCCTGATGAAGAAGGACCGCAACATCTTCGCCCTGGATCTGGACGGCCACTCGGACACGGGGTTCAAGATCGGGGCGGGGGACGAGTACAAAATGAACCTGGGCCGTGACGACGTGTTCCTTCGCCTGGGCTACACCACCGTAGCCGATCTGGCGGGCATCACCGCCGGGGCGGGCGTGGCCCACCGCTTCGACGATTTCACCGCGGGCCTCGACTACGCCTTCGTGCCCTATGGGGCCCTGGGGGATACCCACCGCATCACCCTCAACATGATCATCGGGGACACGCTCATCAAGCCCGAGGCCTACGTCTATTCGGCCCCCACCTTCGTTCTGGGCAAGGAGACGGCGAAATACACCTTCTCCACCAAGTCCGAGGAGCCCATCACCGAATACAAGGTCACCATCTACGACCCCTCGGGCAAGCCCATCAAGAGCGTCAAAGGGAAGGGGAACCCGCCCTCGAACTATATGTGGGACGGCCGCGACCAGAAGGGCGAATTGGTGCCCCAGGGCGATTACCGGACCACCCTGGAAGTGACCGATGACAACGACCTCACCGCCAGCTCCCATCCCTCCCAGACCTACGCCAAATGGGTGCCCCAACGCGTGCCTTACCAGTATTCCTTCGGCGTCTCGGGCGACCTGCTCTTCGACTCGGGGAAGTCCGACCTCCTGCAGCGGGGTTATGACGCCATCCAGAAGGCGGCCCAGGCCATCCGCGTCCGCTATCCGGACAGCTTGATCATCATCGCCGGACACACCGACGACCAGCCCCTGGCCAAGACCGCCAAGTACAAGGACAACCAGGAGCTTTCCCTGGCCCGCGCCCAGGCGGTGATGGATTACCTGATCAAGAGCGGGATGGACCGCACCAAGCTGAGCGTGGTGGGTTACGGCGACACCAAGCCCATCGCCCCCAACAACACCCCCGAAGGGCGGGCCAAGAACCGCCGGGTGGAGCTGGTCGTTTCCGGGGTCGTGGAGGCCTCGGCGGGAGACCTGATCGACGAGGGGATGATCCAGTTCAAGGACGGCAATTTCCGCGGGGCGCTGGACCGGTTCCTGAAGGCCATCGAGGCCGACCAACGCAATGCCAAGGCCTATCACCTGGCGGGGGATTGCTACCTGCGCCTGGGTGGGAAGGCCCAGGCCATCGAGGCCTATCGCAAGTCCCTCAAATGGAACCCCAACGACAAGCCTTTGAAGGATTGGATGGACCAGAACGCGCCCGGTCCCGCCGCCAACCCCGCGCCCGCGGCGGCTCCCGCCCTGCCCCTCCCGAACGGGAAGTAAGGGGATTTTCCCTGGCAGGGGCCCCTTCCGCCCGGTTAGCATAGGGTCTCTTCATCCAAGGAAGGCATAACCCATGCGCAAGATCCTCGTGCTTCACGGACCCAACCTGAACCTGCTGGGGGAGAGGGAGCCCAACGTTTATGGGTCCTTCACCCTGGAGGAGATCAATCGCGACCTGGGAGCCCTGGCCCAGGAGCTGGACCTCGAGTTACGGATCATCCAATCCAATCATGAGGGCGAGATCGTCGAGACCCTCCAGAATTCCCGCCATTGGGCCGAGGTCATCCTCATCAATCCGGCCGCCTATACCCATACTTCAGTGGCCATCCGGGACGCCCTGGCGGCCATTTCGGTGCCCGCCATCGAGGTGCATCTTTCCAACATCCACGCCCGGGAAGGTTTTCGTCACTCCTCCCATGTGGCGCCGGTGGCCGTGGGCCAGATCTCCGGCTTCGGGAAGAACAGCTACCTTCTTGCCCTGCGGGCCGCGGCCGAATTGACCCTTCCTGCCAAGAAATAGACGGTTCCACCCCTTGGGACCTCGAAGGACCGGGACAAAGGGACCTCGCCTTCTTTTCCATCCTTGGTTCCCGTTCCTCCTCGCGGCACTGGCGGTCTTCGCGCCGCTCCTTTTCGCCGGCCAGGCCTATTTCGACGGGGACCTGATCGCCTATTACGTCCCCATGCGGACCTTCCTGCGCAGTTCCGTCCTTTCCGGTCATCTCCCCCTTTGGTGTCCCTATCTGATGGGCGGGCAGCCTTTTTTCGCCGATCCCAACACCCAGGCGGCCTATCCCCTGACCTATTTTTTCATCTCTTTCCCGGTCCCTTATGGTTTCGGGCTTTTCTATTTCGTTCATTTCCTCATCGCCTGCCTGGGGATGTATTTTTGGACGGGTACGTTGGGGCTCTCTCGGGAGGCCCGGATCCTGGGCGGCCTTCTTTTCGCCTTCTCGGGTTTCTTCTGGTGGGAGATCATCCATCCGCCGCTCTTGGCCGCCTATGCCTGGCTGCCTTGGTGGGGAGGGGCCTTGGAAATGTTCGCCCAAAAGAAGAGCCGGGGATGGGCCTTCCGCGGCGGCCTGGTCTTTGCCCTTTTGTTCCTGGCGGGTAATTTCCAGGTGACGTTAGGCGCCCTTTATGGGGGTGGAGGCTACCTGGCCTTCCGGCTTTGGTCCCCGGAAAGGAACGCTCCGGCAAGCCCGGGGGGGCGAGGATGGGCCCTGTCGGTCCTTTATTTCCTTTGGGGTGCTTTGCCGCTCCTGATCCTTTGGATACCGGCTTGGGAATTCCTGGGACGTTCACAGCGGTGGAATGGGCCAACGGATTACGGGACTTTCCAGGCCGACCTCTCCCTCGATCCCAGGTCCCTCCTTGGGGTGCTCTTTCCCCTGGCGACCCTCGATGGGAGCGGGGGAAAATCTATCCAGGATCACCTGGTCAATGCCGCTTACCTAGGCCCGGCTTCTTTTTTTCTGATGGCCGTGGGGTTCCGGGGTAAAGGGAAATTCCCTCTCTACCTGGCGGTGACAGCCTGTACCGCGCTCCTTCTCTCCTTCGGTAGGTTCTTCCCGCTCCACCGGTGGTTCTGCGATTGGGTGCCGGGTTTTGGTCTGATGCGGGCCCCTTTCCGTTATCTTTTCCTTTATGTCACCGGGGGGACATTGCTGGCGGTCTTAGGATTCGAAAGACTCTTCGGCGGTAAAAAAGGGGGCCGGGACCTGGTCCCTTGGGTTTTCCTGGCTTACGTCGTTCTGGTGACGGTATTGGGATTTGGGGTCCATGGATGGAATGCCCTGGTCCAGGCGGCATCCCTAGGCCTGGGAGCCGTGGCCCTTTTCGCTTTTCGCTTCGCCCTCCGGCCCTGGGCCCGTTGGGCTTTCGTCCTTTCGGTCCTATTGGCCCTGATGCCTTTTGCCTGGACCGGCGCCAGTTCCCGCCGGGGGCCGGCGGATAATTTCGACTACCAGGGCCGTTCCGCCGAACTGCGGTGGCTCGACGGGCAGGCGAAGGAGGGAAGGGCGATCATCGGGAACCATTTGCCCTATCCCGTCCGGACCGGCGGCCGGACCGAGGATAGGGAGTTGTCCCCGGACGCGGCCTGTGTTTCCCGGACCCGGATCGTGTTCGGTTATAATCCGCTTTCCTTGGTCTCGATCACCGATCTCTATACCCTCCCTTCCAGGACCCTTCTTCGTTTGATGGCCGTCCGTTGTTATGCGTCCGCCGATGAAAAACGAAGGGTCAGGGGGTTCTCGGTGGAGGACCATGGCCCGGTCGCATTAGGACGGAACCTGGAGCAAACACCTTTCGTCTATTCCCCCCGGACGAGCATGATCGTTCCCGATGCCGGCCGCTGTTTGGACCTGATGCGGGGCCCGAAATTCGACCCCCGGGTCCTCTCCCTCTTCTCCGGGCTGCCCGAGGGGGCGGGTCCGATCGATCGCAAGGGGTTGGCCGCCTGCGAAAGGTCGCGGGACGATCCCGATGACCAGGTCTTCCGGGTCCGGATGGCCGGGGGAGCCCCCCTGGTCTTTTCCGAGATCATGTACCCGGGTTGGAAGGCCTGGCTGGACGGGAAGGAAGTCCCGATCGTGACGGCCAACCACGCGTTCCGGGCCCTTTGGGTCCCGTCGGGTGAGCACGAGGTCCGCTTCCGTTTCCTGCCCGTTTGGGCGCCTCTTTTGACCTGGGGCGCGGTCCTATGGGTCTTGTCGTTGTTGGTCTTCGGGCCTTGGAGGGTCGTAAAGCCATGAGAAAAAAGACCCGCTCCCATCCTGGATCCCGCCAGGGGAAGCCCACCCTCGAGAAGGAAGCCGGCTTCGGCCGTTCCTTTGGGTCCTATGGGGTCCTGGGGTCGATCGTGTTCTTTCCCTGCCTTTTCCTGGGCCGGGTCTTCTTCGATGGGGACCTGCTGAACTCCAACCACATCGCCCGGAAATTCATGCAAGGTCAGTTGTTCTCGGGCCACATCCCCCTTTGGAACCCATTCCTGTTCGGCGGCCAGCCCTTCCTGGCCGACGGGGACTGGATGGTCTGTTATCCCTTCCTTTATCCGACCCTGCTTTTTCCCGTGGAATACGGTTTCGCCATTTTCCACCTGATGTGTTTCCTCATCGGGGCCTTGGGCATGCATCTCTGGCTCAAGGCGCTGGGCCTTCCGGAGGGGGCCCGGCGGGCGGGGGCCCTGACCTTCGCCCTGAGCGGTTATTTCTGGTGGGAGATCATTCACCCGACCGAATTGGCGGCTTTCGCCTGGGTCCCTTGGTGGGCGGCCGCCCTGGAAAAAGCCTCCGAAAAACTGGAGCCCAAATGGTTCATGGCCGCCGGACTCGCATTGATCCCTCTTTTCAACGCGGGGAACTTCCAATTGACCATGGGGGCCCTTTATGGCGGTGCCCTTTACTTGGCCTGCCGCCTCCTCACCCGCCTGGACTGGCGGAAGGGAAAGGACAAGGACCGTCGCCTCATCTCCGCGCCCCTTTTCCTGGTCTGGGGCGCCCTCCCCATCCTCGCCTTTTGGATCCCGGCCTGGGAATTCATGAGTCGTTGCGACCGGCTCCATGGGTCCTTGGACTACGCCACCTTCCAAGCGGATTACTCGCTTTCGCCCGCCAGGCTTTGGCAGTTCTTTTTTCCCGTGGATCCCTTCGGGGGCGGAAGGGAAGCCCTTCGACCGATGGACGATTACCTGGCCAATGGAGGTTACCTGGGTCCCTGGGCCCTTTTCCTCGCGGGCCTCGCCTTCAAGCGCCGGAAGGGCCCGCTGGTCCCGACCCTCGCCGCCTTGGGGCTCGCGGCCCTGTTGCTGGCGGCGGGGAAGTTCCTTCCTTTCCATCGGTTGGCTTGCACCCTGGTGCCCGGGATCGGCCTGGCCCGCGCCCCTTTCCGTTATGTCTTCCTTTACGTGGCGGCCTTCAGCGTGTTGGCGGCCATCGGATACGGCCGTTTGAGGGAACTCCTCGAACCGCGGGCGGGGAAGCGGGGGATCCCCAAGGTCCTGGTCGCCGCGTGCCTTTATGGGGCGGCGGTCCTGGCCCTGTCCTTCGGGAAGGACCAGGCATGGCCCCAATGGTTCGGGGTGGCTTCGGGACTCGCCGCCTTCTTCGCCCTTTGGAAAAGACCCAAGCGCTCCTGGCCCGTTTGGCTTTTTCTTGGATCGCTCGTCCTGACCCTGACCGCTTCCGGCTGGAGCTTTTGCACGAGCCGCCTGGGGCCGGCCTCCAATTTCGATTGGGAGGCCCGTTGCCCCCTCCTGACCCAGTTGCGGGAAAGGACGGGTTTGGCCCGGACCTTCATCGGGGACGCCATCCCTTATCCGGTGACCACGGGCAAAAAGGGGATGAAGACCGTGGTCCCCACCGATGTGGCCATGGCCACGGACATCCGTAATGTCAGCGGCTACAACCCCCTCTGCCTCCAGGCGGCGGCCGACCTTTATTCCCTGCCTCCCGGGAAATTCGTACCCCTCTTGGCGGTGAAGGGATTCCTCACCGGGGACGACCGGTGGCATATCCAGGGTTTCCATTGCGTACCTTGGGGGGACGTCCGCTATTGCGAGAACGACCATCCGGTCTCCTTCGTCTACGCTCCCCGCCGGGTCCAAACGGTGGTGTCGGACAAGGAGCGCCTGGCCTTGATGAGCCACCCCAAGTTCGACCCTTACCAGATCTCTTTCCTTTCAGAACCCGTGTCCCTTTTTGAGACGGATCGGGACGCCGACCTGACCTATTCCCTGGTGGAAGGGGATTCGGACCATGAGACCTTCCAGGTCTCCTTGGACCGGGCGGGTTATGCGGTTTTTTCCGAAGAGATGTACCCGGGATGGAAGGCCCGAGTGGATGGGGAACCGACAGCCCTCTATACGGCCAATCACGCCTTCCGGGCCCTTTGGCTTTCCGAAGGGAAGCACCGGGTGGAGTTCCGCTATGAACCCGCCTGGGGTGTGCCGATCCTTGGGGGTCTCCTCTTATGGGCGCTCTCCTTGTTCCTTTGGAGGACCGCCTGGCTCCGCCGCTGGACAGGGATGGGATAACCCGGCTCCTTTCCTTGGGCGTGGGCCCGGGGCCCTTGTTAAAATGGCCCCATGAAATTTCCCGGAATGTCCCGCCTTTCCCCCTCCTTCCTTTGGGAAGCCCCGGTTTTCATCCTCCTGGCCTATCTTCTTTTGCATCCCCCGATGGTCTATCCGCAAGCCATGGCCGTGGCCCTGGGTGGGGTCCTTTTTCTGGTCCTTTTCCAGAGGGTGAAGTTCCTCGAAAACCTGGGAGGGGCCTGGTGGCTTTTCCTCGCCTATGCCCTGGTCGCGTCCTTTTCCGCTTATGTCCCCGGGTTGGCCCTCCAGGGATCCGGACTTCTTTTTGGGGGAACCCTGCTCTATCTCCTGGCCGCCCAAAGGCCGGAAGGGAGCAAGAAACACCTGGAGACCTGGCTGTTGATCTTGGGGGCACTGGCCTCCCTTTGGGCCTTGGCCCAGTGGGCTTGGGGCTTCGACCAGCTCAAGTTCCAGTTGGCGGGATTGTCCAAGGCCGATTTCCTGGCGGTCGAAAAGGCCATCTATTACCGCAGGCCCTCCGGCCCCTTCGCCACCGTGGGCTCCCTGGCCGCTTTCCTTTTATTGCTCGTTCCCTTGGCCGTGAGCCGGGTCCGGGCCGGTTCCAAGGCGAGGCTCCATGCCGGTTTGACCCTTCTCTTTCTCGTGACCCTGGCCCTCACCCAAAGTGTGGGGGCTTGGGTGAGCCTGGGGGCGGCCCTCCTGACCCTTTTGGTCCTTCGCCGGGAGGCAAAATGGACCGGGATGATCCTGGCGGTCCTGGCCTTGGCCTTGGGGGTCATCCTTTTCACCCGGGGTTGGCACCAATGGGCGGTCGGCGCCTTGGGCATGCGGGCCCTTCTCTGGGATTCGG
>DASZRK010000023.1 GCA_035549195.1 bacterium | reverse complement strand
AACTTTTCCTACGGTGGTCGAAGGGGAGAAACTCCGCTTCTTTTCCCCTCGTTCGTAGAAAACGATCACTTCGATCGTCTTGGCCCGATGAACGTGGTGAACCCGTTTCCTGTCGTACTTCTCGTCAATGACAAGCTCCAGGTTCAAAGGACCCTCTTGGTCCTCAATGAAAAGGAAGGCTTCCTTGGGAGAGAACCCCCCTTTCTTGGCCACAACTTCAACGATTTCTTGAAGTTTAGACCCATTCTTGATGGTGATTTTAAGAAGCTCGGACAAGCCGGCTCCTTCCACCAAGATGGTTTCATCAACTTTTGTAAGAATTTCCATTGGAAATCCTCCTTTTAGTATTTTTAGGAGGACTATCCCGAGGCAGGCAACGACTTATGAACTTTGAATGACTTACTTAAGCATTAACCAGACACTTACAGGGGATCCCCCACCGCTGGACCTGTCTCACTTTCATAATTTCCCTGACCGCTACTTGGTTAATCATCTTAAGTTGCCATCGCTGGCTTCATTAAATCGTTTCGAGCTTTGCACCATTAAATTGGCCAAAACCAATAAGGCACTCGGAATAATCGCTCTTTAAGCTTTGAGGGATTTTGCTGCGAGTACTGCTGAGGGTGGTCTGCGTTGGCGTTTTACAAACAACGTCCCGTTTAGTCTTCTCACTCGGGCTCTTCCCCGACCTAAACAAAAACTCAATCATCACCTCCCCTTGTAATAAGGGGCCCCCTCCTTTCCCACAATCTTGATCCACCAATAAATTTAACAACGGAGAAATTCTACCGCCAGCCCAAGAGAACGTCAACAACGGAAACATTTTATTTTTATATGTTTATATAACAAACTGTTTATCTCGTTGACACCTCACCTCCGAGATGTTATTTTTGGGTCATGGTCGATTCCGCTCAGCTCTACTCCCAAATCGGGAAAGAAATTAGTAAACTCCGACAATCCAAAAACCGCACCCAAACCCAACTTGCCAAGGCCGTTTCCTTAACCAGAACCTCAATTACAAACATTGAAAAAGGGCGACAAAAAATTCTCGTTCACACGCTGTGGGACTTGGCCGAAGAACTTGGAATTCACCCATCGAAATTATTGCCCAAAAAAATACTACCAACTGTTTCCGCAGTAGAGGTGGTTGATAAAGCCACAGGTATTTCTGACTATGATAAAAAGTGGATAAAATCGATAATTTCGAAACAGGAGAATAAATAAAATGGCTGTTAGTAAAAACGAGACTCAAGAACAGATTACAAAACGGGTAGAAAAATTATTGAAAATGGCTGGTATCAGCAGACTGCCAGTAGACGTTGAGAAAGTTGCCAGCCAACTTGGCGTAGATATTAAGTACCAATCATACGATGGAAAATTTTCAGGTGTTTTAATTCGGCACGGTGATCGCGCAACTATAGGGGTAAATTCACAACATCATCCAAATCGTCAACGTTTTACAATCGCCCATGAAATAGGTCACTACTTACTGCACCAAGGCGATTTAATGGTCGATAAAACAATAAGTGTAAATTATCGCGGGAACGACACCCATATCGATTATCAAAAAGAGCGGGAGGCCAACCTTTTTGCTTCTGAGTTACTTATGCCAACAAAACTACTTTCCAAAGATTTAAATAAATATCAAATTGACTTGGATGACGAAGATCAAATAAAGGAATTGGCTTCAAAATATCAGGTTAGCCAACAAGCGTTTATGATTCGATTAGCACACTAGGTAAATTCGAAAATATTATTTAAAAAAAGATACCCTAGTAGTCAGACCTTCCTTGACCCTTCGACAAGCTCAGGGCAGGTCTCCCCATCCAATTTACTTAATAATGAGCCCATCGCCTTTTGCATCGACTTTGGCCGTAGTTCCCTCTTTTATCTCTCCATCAAGAAGTTTTAGAGCCAAAACATCGACCAATTCATGCTGAATGAGCCTCTTCAAGGGCCTAGCCCCGAAGACGGGGTCGTAGCCTCGTTCCGCGAGATACGCTAAAGCGCCTTTGGACATCTCCAGCTTGATCTTCTTGTCCGCCAAGCGGGCTTTCAGGCCTTCCAACTGGATATTCACAATAGCCTCCAACTGGTCTTCCCCAAGCCGATGGAAGATCACAATGTCATCGATACGGTTGAGGAATTCGGGCCGGAAGAACTGTCGCAATTCCTTCATCAACTGGTCCTTGAGGTCGGCATCCGACTTCTTGGATTCCATGATGGCGGCGCTGGCGATATTGCTGGTCATGATGAGGACCGTGTTCTTGAAATCCACCACCCGGCCTTGGGAATCGGTCAAACGGCCGTCATCCAAGACCTGAAGAAGCACGTTGAACACGTCCGCGTGGGCCTTTTCGACCTCGTCAAAGAGCACGACGGAGTAAGGCCGGCGGCGGACCGCCTCGGTCAATTGCCCACCCTCGTCATAGCCCACATAGCCCGGAGGGGCCCCAATGAGCCTCGCCACCGAGTGTTTTTCCATATATTCGCTCATGTCGATGCGGATCATCATCTTCTCGTCGTCGAAGAGATAGCCCGCCAAGGCCTTCGCCAATTCGGTCTTCCCCACGCCCGTAGGCCCCACGAAGAGGAAGGAACCAAGAGGACGATTCGGGTCGGCCAGCCCCGAGCGGGACCGGCGGATGGCGTTGGACACGGCGGAGACCGCCTCATCCTGCCCCACGACCCGTTCCTTCAACTTGGATTCCATCTTCACGAGCTTTTCCGTCTCCCCTTCCATCATTTTGGAGACCGGGATGCCCGTCCACTTGGCCACGACCTCGGCGATCTCCTGCTCGGTCACCTCTTCTTTCAGAAGAGCGCCCTTCTTTTGCAGGTCGGCCAGCTTGGCCGATTGGTCATCCAAGGCCTTTTGGAGTTTCGGGGCCTTGTCGTAGCGGATCTCCGCCACTTTATCGAGCTTCCCTTCCCGCTCGAAATGGGTCTCTTGGAGCTTCAAGGCTTCCAGGTCCTCTTTGGCCTTCTGGATATCCTGGATGACCTTCTTCTCGCTCTGCCACCGGGCCTTCATGCCCGCGGAGCTTTCCTTGAGGTTGGCCATTTCTTTTTCGAGCTTGGCCAAACGGTCCTTGGAGGCCTCGTCCTTCTCTTTTTGAAGGGCCTGTTTCTCGATCTCGAGCTGGCGCACCTTGCGTTCGACCTCGTCCAAAGCCACCGGCATGGAATCGATCTCGATGCGGAGCTTGGAAGCCGATTCATCCACCAGGTCGATGGCCTTGTCGGGCAGGAAGCGGTTGGTGATGTAGCGGTTGGAGAGGACGGCCGCGGCCACCAGGGCCGAATCCTGGATGCGCACCCCATGGTGCAGTTCGTAGCGTTCCTTGAGGCCCCGCAGGATGGAGATGGTATCGGCCACCGAGGGCTCGCCCACCAAGACCTGCTGGAAGCGGCGTTCCAGGGCCGGGTCCTTTTCGATGTACTTCCTATATTCATCGAGCGTGGTGGCACCCACGGCCCTGAGTTCCCCCCGGGCCAAGGCGGGTTTCAACATATTGGAAGCGTCCATGGAGCCTTCGGCCTTGCCGGCCCCCACCAGGGTATGGAGTTCGTCGATGAAGAGGATGATCTTGCCCTCGCTGGAGGTGACCTCTTTCAAGAAGGCCTTCAGCCGGTCCTCGAACTCGCCCCGGAACTTGGCGCCGGCCACCATGGCCCCCAGGTCCAAGGCCACCACCTTCTTGCCCTTGAGGCCTTCCGGCACGTCACCGGACACGATGCGCCCAGCCAACCCTTCGGCGATGGCGGTCTTGCCCACGCCCGGTTCGCCGATGAGCACCGGATTGTTCTTCGTGCGGCGGGAAAGCACTTGGATGACCCGGCGGATCTCCTCATCCCTTCCTATAACTGGGTCCAATTTGCCCCGGCGGGCCAGGTCCGTCAGGTCCTTCCCGTACTTCTCCAGGGCCTGGTACTTGGCTTCGGGGTTCTGGTCGGTCACGCGGGTATTGCCCCGCACCTCGGTCAGGGCCGAAAGCACCTTATCGCGGGTGAGCTTGTGGGTCTTGATGGCCCGCTTCACGCCCCAATCCTCCGGGTGCCCTTGAGCGCCGGGAGCCTCGAGCAAGGCCAAAAGCAGGTGCTCGGTGGAGACGTACTCATCCTTCATCTTATTGGCTTCTTTATGGGCCTCATCGAGGGTCTTGGCGAGACGCGGGGTGACATAGATCTGCCCGCCCCCCTCGACCTTGGGGAGCCCGGCGATGTCCTTCTCCAGTTGGGCCTCTAAATAAGAAGGTTCCACCCCGATCTTCTTGAGGATGGGGACCACCACGCCCTCTTCCTGGCGCAAAAGGGCCAGGAACAGGTGTTCGTTATCGACCTGCTGTTGGCCGTATTCGGAGGCCAAGGATTGAGCGGCTTGGACCGCCTGCTGGGCGTTCAGGGTGAATTGATTGATATCCATGATCAAAGACCTTTTCACCACGGAGAGCACGGAGGACACAGAGAAGACGATTGGGACCTGGAAGGATCTGGGCCTTTCCAAGGAACTTGCTTTCTCTGAGACCTCTGTGCCCTCTGTGGTTCAAAATGATTTTGGCTTTTGGCCACTCACAAATTAGGACCTAAAAAGGGCCTTATCAATGACCCGGGTCAAGTTTCAGCGATCGGGAATTGAACCTATAATCAGGGCCGACCATGCGAAACCCCCTCCTCTTCTTCCTCGGCCTGGCCGCCCTGGGCCAAGGCTTCCTGGCCCAGGCCCAGACCCCCTGGACCCTTTGGCCCGGCCTTCTCCTATTGCTGGCGGGCGCCGCGGGTTTCGCGGCTCAAAGCCCGGCCCCGCCGGCCCGGGACGAAAAGATCCGGGGGGAGGCCTTCTGGTTCCTGGCGATCCTCGGCCTGGCCGCCTTCTTCCGCCTCTATCACCTGGACGACATCCCCCCCGGCCAATGGGTGGATTCCAGCTCCGACGGCCTGGGGGGCCTGCGGATCCTGCACGACCATTGGCGGCCCTTCCTGGAGGACGACTACTCCACCCACCCCGCCTACCTCTTCTACCTTTGTGCCCTCTGGTTCAAGTTCATGCCCGCTACGGTGCATTCCCTCAGGCTCTTCTACGTCCTGCTGGCCCTGGTGCCCTTCCCCCTTATCTATTGGACCTTCCGCCAATGGGCGGGCCCCTTCACCGCCCTGGCCGGGCTCTTCCTCCTGGCGGTCATGCGCATGGACGCCTCCTATTCGCACATCGGCTACCCGGTGAACCACGTGGCCTTCTTCATCTTCGGCACCCTGGCCTTCTGGCTCCACGGTTTGAGGACCGGCAAGGCCTGGGCCTTCCCCCTGGCCGGGGCCTTCTTCGCCCTGGGCTTCTACACCTACCACGGTTACAAGGTCTTCGGCCTGATGGCGCCGTTGCTCTTGATCCTGGAAGCCCTGCGGGACCGGGACCTGCTGCGGCGCAATACCCGGGGGCTGGCCCTGGGGGCCGCGGTGGCCTTCCTCCTCCTGTCCCCCCTCCTCGTCCACTGGTTCTCCCAGGGCAGCGTGGGCCGCTACGAGATGGGCCTTTTCATCGGCCCCGAGATCGCCCGGGCGAAAAGCCTGGCACCCCTCTTCCACAACCTGGCGGCCTATGCCCTGCAGTTCAACCGCCGGGGGGACCCGGCCTCCTACGCCAACTTCCAGGGCCACCGGATGTTCGACGATGGCACGGCCGTCCTCTGGGTGCTGGGTTTCGGGATCGCCCTGCGGTCCTACCGGGAGCGCTGGGCCCTCGACGCCCTCTTGGCCTGCGCGGTGCTTTCGCTCAACGGCCTGCTGACCCTGGATCCCACCTCGGTGCGCCGGGTGCTGAGCCTCACCCCCTTCCTGGCCTACCTGGCCGCCCTGGCGGTGGCGACCTTCCGGCGTTCTTTCCCATCCCTTTCCCGGGAGGCGAAGGCTTTCGCGCTGGTGGCGGGCGCGCTGGCGCTGGGGGGGCAGAACTTCCACCAGTATTTCTTCTCCCTCGCCCAGGACCCCGTCTTCCGCAACGACTCGGACATCGCCCTGACCCGGGTGGGGCAAAGGATCGCCGCCGAGGGCGACCGGTACGACTTCTGCCTTTCCCCCCGCTTCTTCGCCCACCGAACCATCCAATTCCTCGACCAGGACCATCCGGAGGACTACGCCAAACTGGATTGGCCCGGCGGACTGGTCTTCCCCCCTTGCGCCCCGCAAAAGAACGGCGTTTGTTTCGTGATGGACGAAGGAAAGGCCGGATGGACCGCCCTGCTCAAGGCCCTCTACCCCAAGGCGCGGGTGGAGGAGGTGCGGGACGGGGAGGGACCGGTGCTGGCGACCTGGCTCACCGTCTCCCGGGAGGAACTGGCGGCGGTCCGGGGACTTTCCGAACGGACCCGCGGCGGCCGGGAACTGGTCCATCCCCGTTTCCCCGCCGACCTCTCCCCCCAAAGCGGGACCCGCCTTTTCCACGGATGCTTCTTCGCCGGGGCCGGGGGTTCCTACCGTTTCCAGGCCGGACCCGGATGCGCCGCCTCTTTCACCCTGGACGGACGGAAACTGCGCCCCGGGGAGGACGTTCGCCTCGACCGGGGTTTCCAGTCGATCGCGCTGGACCTGCGGGTGGAGCGCCGGAAAAAACCCCAGCTCTTCTTCCAACGGGACGGCGGGTCCTGGACGCCGCTCGACCAGGACCATTTGACCTGGTTCCCCCTGGACCGGGGCCTGCGGGCCGAATATGGGGAGCCGGGCGGGAGCCGGACCATCCAATGGGACCCGGTGGTCAACTTCACCTATAAGAGCGACTTCGCCGACCCGGGGGGGCTTTGCGCCTGGACGGGACGCCTGGAGGCGCCCGAGAAGGGACGCTATGCCTTCCTTCTTTTGAGCGAGAGCGGGGACGAAGCGCGCTTGAAGCTGGACGGGAAAGAGGTCCTCCCCGGCCAAGGGCCCGTGGAGGTTCCCCTGTCCCAGGGCTCCCATTCCCTGGACCTCGAACTGCGGATGGCCCCAGGTTATTTCTCGGCCCTCACCCTGGCCTGGAAAAGACCCGGCCAGGACAAGTTCGAAGTGATCCCCAACGCCTATTTCGGGAAGGTCGCGCCCTCCCGCTAAGGCGGGCGCTCTTCCTATAATGGGGGCACCCTCGCGCCCAAGGCCCCCGATGACCCTGACCTCTCCCGCTCTCCTCCCCCTGTCGGCCCTGCTGGCCGCGCTGGGCCAATGGGCCCTGGCCCAAGGCGCCCACCCGGTGACCTTGGCCTTGGGACTGACCGCCTATGGGGCGGCGCTTTTCCTTTTCCTGGGAAGCCTGGAGAAGACGCCCCCCCGGCCGCCCGCGCCCCTGGCCCCCCGGACCGAAGCCGCCTTTTTCATCCTCATTCTCCTCTTGGCCGCCGTCTTGAGGCTGGACCGCCTTGGAGAGGTTCCCGAGGGGCTTTATTACGACCCGGCGGGGTTGGGGTTGGCCGCCCTGCGGCTTTTGCATGAAGGGATCCGTCCCCCTTTCATCCTGGGCGACTTCGCCCCCGTGCCTTCCCTGGTGGTCTATCCCCTGGCCGCCTGGTTCGCCCTGGTGGGATCCAGCCAAGCCCACCTGGTGCTTTTCTTCGCCCTGGTCTCGTTCGCCACTTTTCCCCTGGTCTACTGGACCTTCCGCCCATGGGCCGGGCCCCGGATCGCCCTGGGGACGCTCTTTTTCCTGGCCGTCATGCGCTGGGACCTGACCTTCAGCCGCAACGGCTACCTGAACATCCTGGTGCCCTTCTTCATGTTCGGGACCCTGGCGTTCCTGACCAAGGCCTTGCGGTCGGGAAAGGTCCTGGACTTCGTCCTGGCGGGGATCTTTTTTGCCGGAGGGCTCTATGGCTACCAGGCCTATAAGGTCTTCTTGGCCCTGGTCCCCTTCCTCCTTTTGCTGGAGGAGCGGGGCCAGCCGGGGCTCTTGCGGCGCCGCCGGGCCGGTTTGATCTGGTTCGGCGCGGTCTTCCTGCTCCTGGCTTGGCCGGTCTTTCAGGACTGGATGGGTCACGGCCTGTTCAAAGGGCGGGAAAAGGAACTCTTCATCGGCAGCGCCGTCGCCGAGCAGGGAAGCCTGGGCCCCCTTTGGAACAAGGTCGTGAGCACCGCCCTGATGTTCAACGCCATCGGCGACCCCCACCCCCGGAACAACATCCCCGGGCATCGGGTACTGGACGACATCTCGGGCCCGTTCTTCGTTTTCGGGTTGGCCTGGGCGCTGGGCCGCCGGCGGCAAAGGCCCCAAGCCCTGGCCCTGACGGGCTTCCTGGTGATGCTGCTCCCCGGCCTGCTGACCCGGGACCCGGCCCAATTGCACCGCATGATCGGAGCCGCCCCCTTCGCGGCCTTCTTCATCGCCCAAGGCTGGGAACTCTGGAAGGCCCGGGCCCTTCGTCTTGGGCCCAAGCGTGCGGGATGGGTGACGGCCGCGGCGGGCCTGCTGGCGTTGGGAGCCTTGGCCTTGAACACCCGGACCTATTTCGGGACCCAAGCCCACGACCCCGAATGCTGGAAGGCCCATTCCATCGAGCCCACCTGGGTGGGGCACTGGATCGAGGAACACCCGGACCGCTCCTACCGCCTGGCCCCGGCCTTTTACCTGCACTACAGCACCGAGTTCCTGGCCTACGACCGGTCCCGCCAGGTCGCCGAGCTGGACCTGGCCCACGGAGCCTTGGCCTTCGACCCCGCTTTCTCCAAGGTCTGTTTCGCCCTGGACCGGGGAAAGGGTCCGACCCTGGAGCTCTTGAAGTCCTTTTATCCGGGCGGGGAGACGGAAACCCTGCAGGACCCGGACGGCTTTCCCTTGGCCAACCTCTATACCGTCTCCACGCCGGGCAAACCCTTACGCTTCGCCCGGGGATTGCGGGGCCAGGTCACTTCCACGACCCCCATGGCCCCGCGGTCGGACCCGCTCATCAACTTCACGAATTTGGGGGACTTGGGCGGTGTTCGGCCGCCCTTCGCGATGGAATGGCGTGGGACCTTGGAAGCGCCGGTGTCCGGGGATTATTCATTTCATTTGGTGACGTCGGACGAGGGGAGCTTGCGGGTGGACGGCCGGACCCTGGGCGACGGGCCTGTCGCCTTGAAAGCGGGCCCCCACGCGGTGGTCTTGCGGCTGGAACGCGCTTCGGACCCGCAGGTCGCCATGGACTTCCATTGGCTTTGGAAAAGGCCGGGGAGGGATAGGTTCGAGGTCGTCCCGAATAGTTGCCTGGGGAAGCTGCCCTAAAGACACCGCAAGACGGTTGGCCGCAAATCAGCGCAAGTTTTCGCCGATTAAAGATAAAGGTTTCCCGACTTTACCACATCCTTCATTGGCGTCGATCCGCGCCAATTCGCGGCAAAAGGTTTAAAAATTCCGGGCCGCCGCGCCTTGAAGGTGTCATTACGAGAACAATGGCCACGTCGCAATTTTGCTGTCATTGCGAGGAATGAGCCACGAATAGTGGCTCGTTCATGACAGGCTTGAAGCGCGTTGGCCCTCGGGCCAAGCGTGCTGGGCCAAAGGCCCAGTACAATCCCAGTCTAAATACGCCTTTTCCTAAGGAAGGTATTTATTTTGGAACTGAGGTTGCCACGGGCAGAACCGGTCCCCTATGCGGGGACCAAGCCCTCGCAATGACGGCAAAAGAACGACCGTCGACTCAGAAGTTCCGCGCCGCCGCGCCTTCTGCGTGGTGGATCTTGTGGGGCGGGTTCTTGGGGAGACCGGCCAGGTCGAACCCGTTGTCCTGGATGACCTTCTTGTACCAATGGGCGCTCTTCTTGAAGGTGCGCTTCAGGGTCTTGAAGTCCACGTGGATGAGGCCAAAGCGCGGGTCGTAGCCGTGGCACCACTCGAAATTGTCCATGAAGCTCCAGGCGTAATAGCCCTTGAGCGGCGCGCCGTCGGCGATGGCCCGCTTGGCCTGGGCCAGGTAGCGTCCCAGGTAATCCACCCGCACGTCGTCCTGCAGGATCTCTTCCATCGAACGCTCCGAATCCCGGGTCAGGATGCCGTTCTCCGTGATGTACATGTCCCATCCATAGGCCTTCTTAAGGTGCATCAAAAGGTCGTAGAGGGCCTCGGGCACGATGGGCCACTTGAGGTCGTTGATGGGCATCCCGTCGGGCATGGAGAAGTCGTTGTCGAAGATGTTCAGGCCCGGGGCTTCTTTGGCGTAGTTCGGGAAATAGTGGTTCACCCCCAGGAAGTCGAGGGGGTGGGCGATGGACTTCAGGTCCTTCTCATAATAGGAAGGGGACTCCCCGGTGAACTTGAAGAAGAACTCGGGATAGCCCTTCCCCGCCATGGGGTCCAGGAAGCTTTCCACCAGCAGGGCCTGCATGTTCTTGGCCCAGGCCTTGTCCTCGGCCGAGCCGCTCAAGGTATAGAAGAGGGCCAGGGCGGCGACGGTCCCGATCTTGCCCTTCAGGCCCATGCCCTTGAAGGTCTTCATGGCCAGGCCATGCCCCAGGTTCAGGTGGTGGGTCGCGAGGGCGAATTCCTTCTTGTCCACGTGGCCCGGCGGGAAATAGCCGAAGAGATAACCCAGTTGGGCGGTCACGGCGGACTCGTTCTGGGTGGCCCAGAAGGGGATGTCCTTGCCGAAGTTCTTGAAGAGCACCTCGGCGTATTCGTTGAAGGCCAGCGCGGTCTCGCGGTTGACCCAGCCGCCCTCGGCCCAGTCCGGGATCTCCCAATGGAAGAGGGTGGCGTTGGGGGTGATGCCCGCCTTATGGAGCTCGTCCAAAAGCCTCTTATAGAAGTCCAGCCCTTTTGGGTTCACCTTCCCGCGTTCGGGGACGATGCGCGGCCAGGAAAAAGAGAAGCGGTAGCTCTGGAGGCCCATCTCTTTCATCAGGACCACATCCTCCTTATAACGATGGTAATGATCGCAGGCCAGGTCCGCCGTGTCGCCGTTGGCGATCTTGCCGGGGGTCTGGGTATAACCATACCAGTTGCTCTTGGCCGCGCCGTCGGCCAGCGGGCTGCCTTCGATCTGGAAGGAACTGGTGGCGGCGCCCCAGAGGAAATCCTTGGGGAATTGGACGAAGGAGGCCATGGAAAACCCTTTGTGAGAATTATTTATCCGTCATTACGGGAACAACAGCCAAAGCGGCGATAGTTTATGGATTTGGCCCCAATAAGGAACCAGGAAAATAGGGCCTCAGGCCCGGGGGGCCCCAAGGGCCGATGAAACCCCTTTTTCGGACGGATCGTCCGCCCCGCCGGCTAGGCCTTCCCCGGGGGCTCGGCCTATAATCCGGCCATCTCCCCTTTCCTATCCGACGCCCCCTATTTCTTGAAGGAACTATGCGATGAAACTTTTCCTTTTACGCCATGGACAAGCCGCCCACGCCGAACAAGATTCCCTTCGGAGCCTCACGACCCAGGGAAAGGACGAAGTACGGAGGATCGGGGAACATTTGCGGAACCAGGGGATCCAGGTCGCCGCGGCTTGGCACAGCCCCAAGACCCGGGCCGTGGAGACCGCGAGGATCTTCCTGGAGGCTTCGGGGGGCGCGGATGCGGCCCAGGCCGAAAGGGACGACCTGAAACCGGAGGGCGACGTCGAATCGGTCCTGCGGGACCTGGCTTCCTTCGCGGGGGAGTCGCTGGTCTTGGTGACCCACTTGCCCTTCGTGGCCGACCTGGCCCAGGCGCTGGACCCGGCCGCGGACGCCATGACCTTCCCCACCGCCGGGCTGGCCGCCTTCGAGAAGCGCGGCGGGAACTGGAAATGGCTCTGGTCGCTGGACCCTAAGGCGCTGCCTTAGGCCCTGGCCTTCGGGAAAATGGCGAAGGTGCACTTGAGCGTGGCCTTGTCCAGCACCAAGCCCGTCATGGCGTTCAGGATGTCCTTGCAGGTGAAGTTGCCCTCGACCGGGCAACGTTTTTCCTTCAAGGCATAAAGGGTGAAGATATAGGTGTGGAGCTTCTCGTCGTTCCAGGGCGGCGCGGGGCCGTCATAGCCGCAGTAGGTGCCTTCCATGATGGCGTTCCCCTTGTACCACTCGGTGAAATCATTGATGGCATGCCGGGTCCCGCGGGGACCGGCCGGGCCGGGCTTGCCCTTGACCGTGACCTCTTTGCTGAATTCGGCCTGCTGGATGAAGGTCTTGGGGTCCAGGTCCACCACCCCCCAATGGTAGAACTCGGTGCGGGGATATTCGTAGGGGACCACCTTCCCCACCTTGTTCACGAAGTCCCGGCTGGTGGGGGCATCCATGTCCTGCATGATGATGGCGAGGGATTTGGTGCCTTCGGGCATCTCGCCCCAGGAGAAATGGGGGTTCCGGTTCCTGGCCAACTCCGCGTGGTGGCTGAGGTGGGGCTTGAGGAAGGTGTACTCGTCCCTCAAACGGGAACCGTCGCTGAAGCTATCGCTGGTGAATCGCATGGCCTCTCCTGGCTCAGGGGTTTTAGCGGTCCTTATTGAAGCACGGCTCCCATAAAAAACAAGCCCGAATCTCCCGGCCGGATCGCGCCCCGGTCCCCTCCCGAAATCTTCAAACGGTAAACCGGCCTTAAAACCCGCGCCTTGTTTTTAGTTTCAAGGCGCCCCACCCCCGGCCTTCGGTCCTGCTTAGGTTTAATTTTCATATAGGACGCAACAAAAAAAAGGTCCGGGCTATAAAATGGGCCTCCCTGTTATATAATGACGTTCCCCAAGTTTTTCCATTTCGCCCTCCGGAGGCTTCCTTTTATGTCCACTGCGACCCAGTCCGTCACCGGCACCCATTACGAACAGCTTATGAAAGGGGTGGACAGTGAGGTCCGGGACAAGGTCGAGGACAACATCCGTTTCTTCGCCAACGACGCCGACACCTCCGCCACCGCCGAAAAATTCCGCTCGGACAAACTACGCAACGCCTACAACGCGCTGGTGGATTTCCTCGTCGCCAACTGCCTGAACAACCTCAATCCCGAGCAATCCACCTTCCTTTGCACCGGGGCCATCGGGGACCGGATCACCGTCCAACTGGAGAAGGAGACCAAGCAGATCGAACTCCTCCCCACCGCTTTTTATGACACCCTCCTAAAATCATTTTCCGCCCGCGATCCCGAGACGATCCCCGCCCCGGCCTATTGCGTGGTGGACAAGTTCCTGGCCATCGCCCGCAACGAGCTGGTCTCCTTCAAGATGGGCAAGGAACGGGAGCGGGACCTGCGCAACGCCTCCGGTTCGGACAACAGCTACGTCAAGAACGAGTGGAAGCGCAAGATGACCCAGTTCCGCACCGAGATCGGCATGGCCATCGGCCAGATGGATTCCAACTTCCCCAAGTTCATCGTCGCGCTGAACGAACCGGCCGGGAAGAACGCCAAGACCGCCATGGAGATCCTCAAGAAGGTCTCCGCCATCTGGAGCCGGGGCGATTCCGCCTCCGAGCCCGAATTGGCCTTCCTCAAGGCCTTCGAGGGCAAGGTGGGGACCGCCGGCGGCGGCATGGCCAAGTGGCTGGACGAACTGCAGACCCAGATGACCGTCATCTCCGAACAAAGCCGGCAGGTCGAGGAGAAGTACCAGGTGGTCCTCAAATGCCAACAGGAAATGGCCAAGGCCGAAGTGATGATGAAGACCTCCCCCGTGGACGGCCAGAAGATCCGCGACGAGTGGAAGCGGAAGATGGACCAGGTCAAGGGTGAGGTCGTCCTGTCCATCGGTCAGATCGACCAGAACTCCCCCAAGGTCATCGCCGCCTTGAACGCCGCCTCCGGGCAGGGCGCCAAGGTCGCCATGGACATCCTCCGGACCATCTCGGTCATCTGGACCAAGGGCGACAGCCTGAGCGACCAGGAAAAGGCGACGCTGAAGGTCGCCGAGTCGAAGATCGGGTCCAGCGCCGCCGAACTGCAGAAGATCCTCTCGCCGATCATGCCCCTCATGGGCAAGATCTCCGAGAACGGCAAGCAGGTGGAGGAGAAATTCCAGAGCGTCGTCAAGTGCAAGCAGGAGATCGAGAACGCCGATTCGGGCGTGGCCTCGGTGGCGCCCCCCTCTTCCGGCCCCCTCTTCGAACAGGTCGTCATCCAGCAGATCAAGGTCGATATCGAGACCACCAACAACGTCTGCGTGAAGGCCGCCGATACCTCCGCCATGCGGGTCCCCTTCTCCGCCTCCCGCATCCTGCTTTCCAAGCAGTTCCCCGACCAGGGCGATCCCATGGACAGCCTATGCACCCCCCCGGCGGTCCTGGCGGCCCTGGAGAAGATCCTGAAGATCCACACCAACCTCTTCAATCGCGACTGGGAAGGGAAACACATCATCCCTCCGATCCTGATCGAGCCCCTGCGCAACTTCGTGGACTTCTTCGAGGACCGTTTCGTCATGTCCTTCGTCTCCGGCGAGGCCGTCCGCAAGGGCGCCTTCGTGACCTTCAACCCGATGGAGGTGCAGGTGCTGCGCCTTTGCGCCCTCTACCTCACCAAGGACCCCATCTATGACTACCGGGGCGAGGTGAGGACCGGGACCTTCATGGGCGACTACATGGGCAAGGTGGAGAAGACGACCAAGGTCAAGTGGAGCGGCCAGGACAAGAAGTTCTCCCTGGCGGCCAGCCAGAGCATGCAGGACGAGGCCAGCCGCGACGACGCGATCGCCGACTACATCGACTTCATGAACGCCATCGCCAACAACATCGCCCCCAACCCCAAGCTCAGCAAGCGCCGCCTGGCGATCCTGCTGCGCTACGTGCTCTTCGACAAGGTCGAGAAGAACATCGCGGCCATCCTGAAGCTGGTGACCCAGACCGATCCGGCCGAGGCCAAGACCGCCATCCTGTCCTTCGCCAAGGACAACGTGGACGTGGCCAAGGACCTGGTCCGGGCGGCCGTCAAGTCCGACCCTATGGCCTCCAAGATGTTCAGCGACAACCCGGACTTCGCCATCTCGCGGGTGTTCGGGTCCGCCGCCCGTTAAACCCGGCCCCACGGCCGTTCCCGACCCCCAAGGCCACCGGTCTTGGGGGTTTTTTATTTCCAGCCAAGACTTCGCCGCAGATCGACCCATCCACAATCTGGAACAAAGACATTGGCCGCAAATCTGCGCGGATCTTCGCAAATAAATAATATCTTTTCTTTTGGTTCAATGACTTTGACATCCTCAAGATCCAATACCGTCACCATTTGCGGCGATCTGCGTAAATTTGCGGCGAAAGGGTGTGTCGTTTCTCCTTGGCTTCATGGTAAAAAGGGGTGCCGTTATTCCCCGTCCGGGAGTTCCCATGAAACCCCTCATCGCCATTTCCGCCATCGGCCAGGACCGCCCCGGCATCGTGGCCGCGCTGTCCAAGGTGCTTTTCGAAGTGGGTTGCAACCTGGAGGATTCCAGCATGACCCGCCTGCGCGGGGATTTCGCGGTGCTGCTCCTGGTCTCCCTGCCCGAGGGCTTGGCCCTCTCCCAGTTGGAGGAGGCCCTCGGGGCCGTGGCCGGAAAGCTCGGCCTGACCCACTCGGTGCGGGTGCTCAACCCCTCCGAGGCCGCCGCTTCGAAGGACGCGGGCCTTCCCCACACCCTGGTGGTCTATGGCCTCGACCATCCGGGGATCGTCTATCGGGTCACCCAGGCCGCCGCCGACCGGAAGATGAACATCACCGACCTTCGCACCCACGTGACGAACGGCCCCTCGGGCCCGCTCTATTCACTGGCGGTGGACCTGGACGCGCCGGACGCCGCTTCCGCCGCGGCCTTCGCCAAGGACCTGGAGGCGCTCAAGAAGGAACTGAAGGTGGAGATCACCTTCCAGGCCCAGGACACGGAAGAACTCTGACCATGGCCGTCCGCCCCGTCCTCACCTACCCCCATCCCGCCTTGAAGGAAAAGGCCCCCGATGTCCCGCCGACGGACCCCCGCGTGGCCCAGGCCCTGGCGGACCTGACCGACACCCTGCTGGCCCATCCGGGATGCGTGGGGCTGGCCGCCACCCAGATCGGCCACGCGGTGCGCTGCCTGGTGGTGGATGTTTCCCGCTCCAACCGGGGACATGAGAGCCAAGGCCTCCTCAAGCTGGTGGACCCGAAGGTGTTGGAAGCCACCCAATGGAAGGCCGGCCGGGAGGGCTGCCTGAGCTTCCCCGACCTTCTGGCCAACGTGAAGCGGGCCCAGAAACTGACCCTGGAGGCCTGGAACGAAAAGGGGGAAAAGGTCCAGGTGCGGTCCCAAGGGTTCGAGGCCGTGGCCCTCCAGCACGAGATGGACCACCTGGACGGCATCCTCTTCCTGGACCGGATCCGCTCGTCGAAGGACCTTTTTGAGCGAAGGAAGACACCGACGACCTAGCCGCGAATCGGCCCGGGTAAGACAGGACCGAATCCTTGGCCGCAAATTGGCGCAGATTTACGCGAATTCAAAATTTGATCTTCATAATGGTCTTTTAAGAATTAACATCTTTTAGTCTTCAACATTTGCGACGATTTGCGCTGATTTGCGGCTAATATCTTGGGGTTTTCGACCAACACCTTTACGAGGATCAATATGCCCCAATCGAGCACCCACCTGGTCTGGATGGACCTGGAGATGTCCGGCCTGGACCCCAAGACCTGCGTCATCCTGGAGATCGCCTGCCTGATCACCGACAAGGACCTGAACCTGGTGGCCCAGGGCCCCTCCATCGCCGTCCACCAGCCCGACTCGGTGCTGGACCACATGGACGACTGGAACAAGAAGCACCATGGGGAATCGGGGCTGACGAAGGCGGTGAAAGAATCGGCCATTTCCCTGGAAGAGGCCGAAAAGAGGATCCTGGACTTCGTGCGGGAGCATTGCGCCGAGCGGTCGAGCCCGCTCTGCGGGAACACCATCTACCAGGACCGGCGGTTCCTCATCGAGTACATGCCGAAGTTGGAGGCCTATCTTCATTACCGGCTGGTGGACGTTTCGACCATCAAGGAACTGGTGAAACGCTGGTACGGACCCGATTTCCAGGCGCCCTTGAAGAAGCAGAAGCACAAGGCCTTGGACGACATCCTGGAGACCGTGGAAGAGCTGAAGTTCTATCGGGAAAAGGTCTTCATCAAGACCAACGGCTGACACCCAAAAGCCGGGTCCTGAGCCGCGAATTTGCGCGAATGAGCGCTGGATTAAAACCTAGATCCTACACCTTTTGATTTTCCGTCAAAAAATTCGCGTTGATCTGCGCCAATTTGCGGCCAAGCCTTGGCCGTTCATTTTTTGGCCTTCTTCTTCCCAAAGTAATTCTGGTGCCAGGCCCAGGCCGTCCTCAGGATGTTCTCCAGGTCCGAATGGACCGGCTTCCAGCCCAGGACCTCCATGGCCTTCGATGACTTCGCCACCAACTCCGGCGGGTCCCCGGCGCGACGCGGACCCTTCGCCACGGGCACCTTCTTCCCCGTGACCTCTTCCGTCTTCTCGATGACCTCTTTCACCGAATAGCCCTTGCCCGTCCCCAGGTTGAAGAAGTCGCTCTTGTCCTTCTCCATCATGCGTTTCAGGGCCAAAAAATGGGCGCCCGCCAGGTCGGTCACGTGGATGTAATCCCGCACACAGGTTCCGTCGGGGGTTGGGTAATCCTCCCCGAAGACGCTGATCTGGGGCCGACGTCCCATGGCCGCGTCCAGCACCAGGGGGATGAGATGGGTCTCGGGATCGTGGACCTCGCCGATGGCCCCAGAAGCGTCAGCGCCCGCGGCGTTGAAATAGCGAAGGAAGGTGGAACGCAGGCCATAGGCCTTGTCGTACCAGGTGAGGATCCGCTCCAGCATCCACTTGGAGTCCCCATAGGGGTTCACCGGGACCTGAGGATGGGATTCGGGGATGGGCACCTCCACCGGATCGCCGTAGGTGGCGGCGGTGGAGGAAAGGATGAAGAAGCGCACCTTCCGCTCCAGCATGACCGACAGCAGGTTCATGGCGTTCGTGAGGTTGTCCCGGTAATACTTCTGGGGATCGGCCACCGATTCACCCACCGCGATGTGGGAGGCGAAGTGCATCACCGCGACCGGCTTGAATTTCTTGAAGGCGGCCAGGAGCTTCTTGCGGTCGGCCAATTCCCCCTTGACCAGGGTGAAGCCCTGGACCGCCCAGGCGTGGCCGGTGGAGAGGTTGTCGTAGCAGACGGGCTCGAAGCCGTTGTTCCGGGCTTCGCGGACCGCGTGGCTCCCGATATAACCGGCCCCACCCGTGATGAGGACAACGGGACGCTTGCTCAAGGGATCTCCCTTTCCTGGATCGTGGATATCTTTATCGTTTCTTTACTTCGTGCGACGATCAAAAAACCGCTTTTCAGGACCGAAATGGGGTCCTTGCCCGGAACAGGAAAACATTTTCCAAAAACAGCCCTCTTTTCGGCTTCCCCTGGCATTTGGCGTCCCGATAATAGCCCCCAGCAACGCCTTCCGACGCCAAAATCCGTCTGACAACGGACCCAAATTGCCGACCAAAAAGACCGGCCCATCTGCCCATGGGGCCCGGAAACAAGATCCCTTGAATTCCTCCAACACCAAGCCTGGCGGTGATATCCGCCAAGGATTGATGTCATTGTATCACGCCAGCGCCGAGCTCCAGTTCTCCAAACCCCTGCCCGCCCTCCTCAAGTCGATCCTCCGCGGCCTCAAGAGCGGCACCGGCATCTCCAAGGCCGCCATCCTCATCAAGGACGAGTCCTCCTTCAGCCTGCTCGGCGCCTCCTCCATCGGCCTCTCCGAGGAGAAGGTCGCCAAGACCAGCGTGCTGCTGACCCTCGAGGAGGAGTCGGACCTCCTGCGTTTCTCCCACACCACCCACACCCTGACCGAGGCCATCCCCGCCCCGGAACGCCTTTTGGAACTGTTCGAGAAGGAATTCGACCTGAAGACCCCCGAAATGATCGCCCTGGAGATCCGCGACAACCTGGTGGGGGTCCTGGTCTTCGAGCGGCCCGCCGCCGACCTCCTGCGGGAGATCCTGACCATCTTCGCCCGGCAGACCGCCCTGACCATCGAGAACGCCAAGCTCTTCACCAAGGTCGAGGAGATGGCCCTCAAGGACACCCTGACCGGCCTCTATAACCGCCGCTACTTCAACCAGATCCTGGACTACGAGCTCAACCGGGCCAAGCGCTACCACCAGCCCCTTTCCCTGATATTCCTGGACCTGGACCATTTCAAGGAGATCAACGACCAGTTCGGCCACTCGGTCGGGGACCAGTTCCTGAAGCAAATCGCCCAGAAACTGTCCGGTCTCTTCCGGACCACCGACCTGGTGGCCCGTTATGCCGGGGACGAATTCATCGCCATCCTGCCCGCCACCGCCGCCGACGGGGCCATGATCCTGGCCCGCCGCCTGCAGGAGACCCTGGGCAACTACCAGATCATGGTGCGTGGCAAGACCCTGAAGGTCTCGGTCTCGATCGGGGTGGACACCTATGAGGGCACCGAGGGCATCGGCGGGGTGACCTTCATCGACCGCGCCGACAAGGCCATGTACGAGGCCAAGGCCGGCGGCCGCAACTGCGTCCGGAGCTTCCAGCAGATCGCCCAAACCCTGGCGGGCTGAACCGCTTTTCCTACCGCCTCAGGTCCTTCTCCGTGAATTCCACGATCTTCCCGGGTGGGTTGAAATCGCTGAACCGGATCCATTTCGGACGGACCCGGAAATAGGTGATCCCTTCCCAACCCGCCCGTTCCCGGCCGTCCGGGAAAACGGTGAAATAGATTTCCCGCAGCCGATCCAGTTCCTCTCCGGCGGGTTCATCGGCGAGCCCCTCATATTGGACCGTTCTTTCCTGGTCCCAACCGATCACCAAGCAGACACGCCGGTCCGACTGGAGGTTCCTCCATTTTCGGCTGCTTTTCACCGTGTCGAAAATGATCTCCAGGTCCGGGGTGACCGCGATCCCCATTACGGCGGATTGGGGTTCCCCTTCGGGTGAAACGGTGGCGAGGACGCCCAAACGATGGCCTTGGAGGAAACCCCTCAGGTCATTCTTGGTCATGGGAGGCTCCGGGGAAAGGTACGGCAAGGACGGGCATCAACCGATGGCGAAGAGCTTCTTCTGGGGGGAGGCTTGGGCGGGGTTCTCCTCCAGGACCTTGATGGTCTGGAGGCGGCCGTCGGACTGGCCGTTGATGCGGGCGCCCGAATCCAGCACGTTCATCAGGTAGGTGTAGATCTCCTGGGAAATGACCTCGCCCGGGCAGAGCACCGGGATGCCCGGCGGATAGGGGCAGACGATCTCGGCGCAGACCTTCCCCACGGAACGTTTGAAAGGGATCTTGCGGGTGAGCTTGGTGAGGGCCTCCCGGGGGTTCACTTCCTTGCGGGGCATGAGGGTCGGGAACACGATGCGCTTGCGTTTCTTGGTGTTCAGGAACATGTCCTTGTAGTCCACCACGATCTTCCGCAGGGCCTTCACGAAAAGCTTCAATTCCTTGGCGCTGTTCCCCAACGACACGAAAAGAAGCACATGGTTGAAGTCGGACATCTCGGTCTGGATGCCGTATTCGGCATTGAGGATCTTGGCCATGTCATAGCCCGAGCAGGGCAGGCCCCGGGTGGAGAGGGTGATCTTGGTGGGGTCCAGGTCCATGCCCGGCAGTTGGCGGACCTCGTCACGGGTGACGCAATGAAGCCCCGGGATCTGGTTGATCTGGGCCCGGGTCTCCTCGCAGAGGCGGATGACCTCGCCCAAGGCCTGATCCCCGCCATGGGTCATCTGGTAACGGGCCACGTCCAGCGAGGCGAGGATGACGTAGGAAGGACTGGTGGTCTGGAGCATCTGCAGGGTGGTCTTGAGCCGCAGGATATCGACCCGCACCCCCTTCACGTGGAGGATCGAGCCCTGGCTGAGGGCCGCCAGGTGCTTATGGGTGGACTGCACGCACATGTCGGCTCCCGCGTCCAACGCCGACTTGGGAAGGTCAGGGTGGAAATGCAGGTGACCGCCATGGGCCTCGTCCACCAGCAGGATCTTGTCGTATTGGTGCACCACCTCGGCGATGGCCTCGATATCGGCGGTGAGCCCGAAATAGGTGGGCGTCGTCACCAGGACCGCCTTGGCGTCCGGGTTCTGCCGCAGGGCCTCATCCACCTGTTCGGCGGTGAGGTTGAGGATCAGGTCCGTGCCCTCGTCGATCTTGGGCATGATATAGACCGGCTCGGCGCCGGCCAGGATGACGGCCGAGATGACCGATTTGTGGGCGTTGCGGGGGATGATAATCTTGTCCCCCGGGTCGCAGACCGAGAGGATCATGGCCTGGTTGCCCCCGGTGGTGCCGTTCACCAGGAAGAAGGAATAATCGGCCCCATAGGCCTTGGCGGCCAGCACCTGGGCTTCCTTGATGACGGTGGATGGTTCGTGAAGGGAGTCGATCTCGCTCATGACCGACAGGTCCAGTTGAAAGACCTTCTCGCCGACGAATGAGCGCAATTTCTTCAGGATGCCCTTGCCGTGCTTGTGGCCGGGCGTATGGAAGGAGATCTTGTTGTCGTTGGCGTAGCTGACGATGGCGTCAAAGAGGGGGGTTTTGTCTTGGCCGTCGTTTAACATTTATCTCGAGTTCTTCTCCTCGCCCATGAAGCGGTAGGTCAGGGGTTTATCGTCCTTGATGATCTCGGAGGAAGCCTTGAAGGCGTCCCGGATGTATTTGGGGATGAAGAAGATGCCCTCGTGGGTCTCACCGTCGTAATAACGGAGCTTGCCGATGCCCCGTTCCTTGATGATGCGGTCCACCTGGTCCCGGTGAAGGGCCTTGGGGTCCATCGAGTTGGAGGCCATGGTGAAGCTCCAGGGGATGTCGAAGGAAGGCACGTTGGCCGGCCAGGAATAGACCACCGGGAAGACCCGCTTCAGGGTGTTGTGCACCGCCGCCAGGCAACGCAGTTCCTTCTCGGCCGAACAGCCCGATTGAAGGGAGACCATGCCGTTGGGGGCCAGTTTCTTGGAAACCATCCGGTAGAACTCTTCCGTATAGAGGAGGTAGGCGGGCCCTTCCTCGACGGGTTCGGGGATGTCGATGATGATGACGTCGAACTTTTCCTTGCTCTTCTCGAGGAACTTGCGCCCGTCCTGGAAAAGGAGCTTGGTACGTTTGTCCTTGAAGGCCCCCCGGTGCCATTCAGGCATGTACTTGTCGCAGAGCTCCACCACCCGTTGGTCGATATCGATCATCCAGGCCTTTTCCACCGTCTTGTGGCGCAGGACCTCGTAAAGGGTGGCCCCTTCCCCGCCCCCGATGATGACCACTTTCTTGGGGTTCGGGCAGGAGACCATGGCCGGATGGACCAGGTTCTCGTGATAGATGAACTCATCCCCTTGGGCGGACTGCATATGGCCGTCCAGGATGAGGCATTTACCGTAATGGGTGGACTGGATGACTTCGACTTTTTGGTATTTGGTCTGTTCGGAAGCGTAGATCTTGGTGATGCCCCGCATGTGGGCTTCGTCCGGGGCGTAGAATTCGATGTGCCAGTGCGGACTGATGATATCGCTCATTAAAAAGCGAACTCCCTTGTGTTTTTTTAGAGACAACTCCCCAACCATCGGGAGACATATAAAACCCGGGGAAAATGGCCTGGGACCGGGGAAAAAAGGGTGAAACCTGAAAAATTTTCGATTTCTGAAAGTATAAAAGTTTTGAACGGGATTTCAAACAAAAAAACCGGAACGGAACGCAGAAATATTTCTCACGCGTCCGATCGCCGATCCGAACTTCATCCGGAAAAAGGATAGAATGGACCGCGCCGATCCCAACTTGGAAGGATGACCTTCGTGAGATTCCCTTCGGGTCCCCGAGCCACCGAACTTTTTTCGATTTTCCCCATTTTTTACATCCCTTTGGTCTTCCTGATCGCGGCGCACGATCAATTCGAGCTCCCCAAGATCACTTTTCTCACCCTGACAGCGCTTGGAATGGCCCTATTTTCACTGAAAAAGATCCATTCGGAGGGCCCAACGCCGCTTTCCATCGCTTGGATGGTCTTTTTAGCGACCCAAGTCGCCGCTTCCCTTCCCATGACCAGTTTGAGTTGGCGAACGAGCCTCCTGGGGGATTACGAGAACTTCAACGGCCTGGCGACCTTGACGGTGATCTCCGTCCTCTTTCTTTTTTACGGCCGTTCCCTGACCCCTTCCCTCTTCGAAAAACTGGTCTTTTTCAACGGTCTGACGGCCCTTCTTTCCTCCCTTTACGCCCTGGCCCAGCATTTCGGCTGGGACCTGGTGGCCTGGAATCCGGGTTCGGTCAACCCGAGCCGGGAATTCGCCGGTTTGGGCAATCCGAATTTCCTTTCGGCCTACCTGGCCATGTCGATCCCCCTTTATTTGGGCTGGTGTTCGAAGGAACGGGGGGAATTTCCCCGCTCGAACGAATGGCAACTGCTTTCCTGGTCCGCCATGGCCATAGGTCTCCTCCTTCTTTTCATTTCGGGCCCCCACTTGGCCGGTCGGCCCGACCTCAACTGGTCCGGCCCCGTCCTTTTTCTCCTTCGGGCCGTGGGTTTGGCCCTTTTGGCGGTCAATTTAAGTTCGATCCTTCGAAGAAAGTCCCCTGGGGTCCTGGCCGGCGGCTTTCTTCTGATCCTTTTGGGTCTTTTTTGCACCGGAAGCCGGGGAGGATTCCTCGCGGCCCTGGTCGGCGTTGGGCTTTGGTCCTTTTTGACCTTCCGGGACCCGCAAATGCGTCTTCGTGGGCGGGCCAAGATGACTTCCCTGGGCCCTTTTGTCCTTGGTCCGCTGGTCCTGGGCGGAGCTTGGCTACTTTTCGCCGTCGGCCACGGGTTCCTGGCCCGTTTGGCGCAGTCCCTGGGAGGGATCCATCAAAGCCTGGCCGATTCCAGGCTCCCCATCTGGGGGCCGGCTTGGAGAATGGCCCTGGAACACCCTTGGACCGGCGTGGGCTTGGACTGCTTCAAGATCGCTTTCCCCGCCTATAGCGGGACCGACTTCAACCGGACCGACGGCCTCTTCGTCAGTTCCCGCATGGCCCATGACCTCTGGCTGCAGTTGGCCTCGACCACCGGCTTCCCCGGCGTCCTCTCCTATCTCGCCGTCCTGGCGGCCTGGGCCTGGATGGGGATAGGACGGCTCCGCTCAGGGGATCCGGAGGAAAAACGCTGGGTCACGGCGGGCCTGGCCTGCGGGGCGGCCTATCAGGTCCAAGCTCTTTTCAGCTTCGACGTGGCCGCCCTCGACCTGCTTTGGGTCCTTTCCCTCGCCCTGGTGCAGAACCGCCACCGCCAGGCGCAGCCGCCGGTATCCCCGGGCCCGCTTTCGGCCTGGGCCCTGGCGGAAAGGGCCTTCCTCATCCTCTTCCTGGCGGTCGGACTTTATTTTCCGGTCACCCGCTTCTGCGCCGACCTTGATTTCGCCCGGGGGACCGCCGCGTCCCAAGCCCTGACCCGCCTTCCGGAAGACACCGAGCGTTCCACCGCCCTGGCCTATTCGGACTACGAGATCGCCCGCATGAAAAAGGCCGTCGCCCTTTGCCCCTTGGAGACCAAATACCGTCTTTACCTGGGACTGGCCTACGAGCAACGAAGCCAGATCGATCCTTCCCTGCGCCAAGGCCATTTGATCCTGGCCCTCGGCCAATACCGGGAAACGCTGCGGATGAGCCCCTTCAATTCCTACTATTACAACAACCTGGGTCGCGTTCAGACTTCCCTGGAAGCCTTCGACCCAAGCGCCTCCGAAGAGGCCGAAAAGGCCTATGGGCGCTGCTGCGAATTGGACCCCTCCAACCCGCTCTTCCGGCTGAATTGGGCTTCGGCCCTGAGGAAATTGGGGAAGGAAAAAGAGGCTCAGGAACAGGAGGACCGGTCCTTTGGGTTGGACCCTTCCTTCACCGCCAAGTTCCAGGCCCAAAGGGCCCTGGATCTTTACCGGCAGGGGAAGCACCCGGAGGCCTTCGATCTCTTGAAGGCGACGGTGGAAAAAGCCCCCCAATGCCCGGAAAGCTGGTATTGCCTGGGGGCCTTGAAGCTGTCCGACGGCCGCAAGAAGGAGGCCTTGGGCTATCTTCTCAAAGCCAAGGCGCTGGACCCAACGCCGGACAAGAACCCCACCATCCAGGGCCTGGACCAGCTCATCGACCAGGCGCGATAGTTCACAGTTCGATCTCGACGCCCTCTTCTCCCACCAGCGGTTGGATCTCCTTGAGGAACCCTTGGGAGGGCTTCACCAACAGTCCGGCCCCCGCCTCCACCACCAGCGTCCCATGGTGGGCGGTCTGCAGCTGGAAGAGGACCTTGGCCTTGCCCGGATAACGCTCGCAGACCTCCTTGACCTTGGGAAGGAGGCTGTCGTCCAACCCCACCACATTGAGCTTGAGCCGGATGCCCCGGGCCCACTTGACCGCCAGGTCGTCGAGCGCGATGACCTCCTGGGCGATCAGTTGGACCCGCTCCCCGGAGCGGTCCAGGCGCCCTTTGAGGGCCACCAGTCGGTCCTTGGCCAAAAGGCCCTGATGCTTCTTGAAGACCTCGGGCCAGGCGATGACCTCGGCGTGGGAGTGCAGGTCCTCCAGCACGAAACGGCCGTAAAGTTCCTTGCTCTTCTTCACCACGCTCTTGGTGAAGGCGCGGATGAGGCCCGCCACCCGGACCTCCCGTCCATCCTCCAGTTCCTCCAGCTCGTCCATGGGTGTCACGTAATGTTCCAGCTCCCACTCGTGTTCCGAGAGCGGGTGGCCCGACAGGTAGAAGCCCAGCACTTCCTTCTCGGCGGCCAGGGTCTCGCCCGGGGAGGCTTCGGGCGTCCCGGGAGTCCCCTCGGCCACCGCCGCCTCCCCACCGCCGAAAAGGGAGGTCTGACCCTTTTGGGAATCGGACTGGATGCCCTGGGCCTGACGGAAGACCTTCTCGACGGAGGCCTTCATGGCCGCCCGGTTGGGCCCCAACCCGTCCAACGCCCCGGCGGCGATGAGACAATCCACCATCTTGGGGGTGAAGGCCTTGAGGTCCACCCGGCGGCAGAAGTCGCCCAGGCTTTGGAAAGGACCGTCCTTGGCCCGGGCTTCCTCGATGGCCGCGATGGCCGGGGTGCCCACGTTCTTGATGGCCATGAGCGAGAACCGGATCCGGCCCTGCCTGTCCACGATGAACTCGGAGGAACTTTCGTTGACGTGGGGCGGCGCCAAGGTGACCCCCAGGCGTTTGGCCTCGAACACGTATTGGGACACCTTGTCCTGGTTGCCCGATTCGCTGGTCAGGACCGATGCCAGGAACTCGGCCGGGTAATGGGCCTTCAGGTAGGCCGTTTGATAGGCCACCAACGCGTAGGCGGCGCTATGGGATTTGTTGAAACCGTAGCCCGCGAACTTGGCCATCTGGTTGAAGATGGACTCGGCGATGTCCGGGGGGATGGCCCTTTCCTTGGCCCCGGCCATGAACTTGCCCCGCATGCTCTCCATCTTCTCCGGGTCCTTGCTGCCCATGGCCCGGCGCAACAGGTCCGCCTGCCCCAGGGTGAACCCCGCCATGTCCTTGGCGATGCGCATGACCTGTTCCTGGTACAGGATGATGCCGTAGGTGGTCCTGAGGATGGGCTCGAGCAGGGGATGAAGGTAATCCACCTTCACCAGGCCCTTCTTACGGTGGAAGAAATCGTCCACCATGTCCGACCCCAAGGGTCCGGGTCGATAGAGGGCCAAAAGGGCGATCAGGTCCTCCAATTCGGAGGGCTCCAGCTTGCGGATATAGTCCCGCATGCCCCGGGATTCCAGTTGGAAGACCCCCAGGGTCCTCCCCTCGCCCAGGAGCTTGTAGGTGGCCTGGTCATCGACCGGGATCTGGTCCAGGGTCATGGACAGGCCCCGGCCTTTCTTCAGGGCGGCCAGGGTGTCATCCAGGACCGTCAGGGTCCTGAGGCCCAGGATGTCCAGCTTGAGCAGGCCCACTTCCTTCAGGGCGTTCATGTCGTATTGGGTCAGCAATTCCTCGCCGGTCCCCCGGCAAAGGGGCACCCGTTCCAGGAGCGGCTCGTTGCCGATGATGACCCCGGCGGCGTGGGTGGAAAGATGGCGGACCTGTCCCTCGAGCGCCCGGGAGACCTCCCAGAGCTTCTGGTAGGCGGCGGTGGACTGGGCCAATGCCCGGAGCTCCGGGACCCGCTCGGAGGCGCTCTCCAGCGTGACCTTGGGCTCGAAGGGAATGAGCTTGGCGATGCGGTCCACGTCGGGGAGCGGCATCTCCAGCACCCGCCCCACGTCGCGGAGCACCGCCTTGGCCGCCATGGTGCCGAAGGTGGCGATGGAGGCCACCCGGTCCTGGCCGTAGGCCTGGGTGATATAACGGAGCACTTCCTGGCGGCGCCGGTCGCAGACGTCCACGTCGATGTCGGGCGCGCTCACCCGCTCGGGATTGATGAAACGCTCGAAGAGCAGGCCGTATTGGATGGGGTCGATGTCGGTGATGCCGATGAGGTAGGCCACCAAGCTTCCCGCCGCCGATCCCCGGCCCGGCCCCACGGGGATGCCGGCGGCGCGGGCCTTGGCGATGATGTCGCACACGATGAGGAAGTAGCCGCTGAACCCGGTCCGCTGGATGACGCCCAGTTCCTCTTTCATCCGGGCGATGATGGACTCATCGGAAGCCCGGGCGCCATAGCGCTTGGGCAGTCCTTCCCGGCAAAGCTTCTCGAGATAGCCGTTCTCGTCCAAAGCCCGGTCGGGCACCGAGAAGGAAGGCATGAGGGTCCTGCCGAATTCCAACTGGAGATGGCACCGTTCGGCGATCTCGACGGTGCGCTGGAGGGCGTCGGGCAATTCCTGGAAGGCCCGGGCCATCTCCTCCTGGCTTTTCAGGTAATACTCTTCGCTGCCCATGGAGGTGCGTTTGGGGTCGGAAAGCGCCTCCCCTTTTCCCAGGCAAAGCAGGACTTCATGGAAAGGGGCCTCTTCCCTCTTCAAGTAACGGACATCGTTGGCCGCTACCAACGGGATCCCGGTCTTCTGGGAAAGGTCCACCAGTCCTTTTCGGACGTTGAAGTCCGACGGTTTGCCATGGTCCTGGATCTCCAGGAAGAAACGGTCCTTCCCGAAGATCTCCTGGTATTCCCCCGCCGCCTTGAGGGCCAAGGGCGCTTCTTCCTTCTGGAGATAACGGTCGACCTCGCTGGACTCGCCCCCGGAAAGGGCGATGAGACCCTTGGCGTTGCGGGCCAAAAGGGCCTTGTCCACGTGGGGGATGAGGAACTCGCCCTGGAGGTAGCTCGCCGAGGAGAGCTTGATCAGGTTCCGGTAGCCTTCCTCGTCCTCCGCCAGGAGGACCAGGGGGTAGAGGGATTCGGCCCGGCCCGGCGCGGCCGTCCTTTCAAAACGGGAGGAGGACGACACCCAGACCTCACAGCCCAAGAGGGGTTTGATCCCATGGGAAAGGGCCGCCTGGTAGAAGCCGATGGCCCCGAACATGTTCCATTTGTCGGTCAGGGCGACCGCCGGCATCTGCAGTTCCTTGAGGCGGGCCATGAGGGGCTCGAACCGAACGGTGCTTTCCAGGAGCGAGAATTGGCTGTGGAGGTGGAGATGGACAAAACCGGGTTTCATGGGGCGATTATAACCAACCCCAGAAAGGCACTAGCCGCAAATTGGCGCAAATCGACGCAAATATCAGAATTTATTCACAAGTCTTTTGAATTCAACTTTAGATTCACCAAAATTGATCAACAACCCCAACCTCAGATCGGTGGCCGTCAAATAATTCAGGCATTGAGCGATATGAGCGTTATCGATGCCGCTTGTCGTCTTTAACTCCACAAGAATCTTTTCTTCGACCAATAGGTCCACGATGTATTCTCCGGCGACAATTTCCTTGTAATGGACTTGGATCGGGTACTGCTGTTGGGCCTTGATCCCTATTTTCTTGAGCTCGTAGGCCATGGCGTTCTCATAGACCTTCTCGAGATAGCCATATTTGAGGTTCTTGGCAACTTCGAAGGAACAACCAATGATCCTCCGAGCGAGTAAATTCAACTCGGCTCGATTCCTGGCTTTTTCAATGGGTTTCATTTGCGATCATTCGCGCCGATTTGCGGCCAACGACTTGGTTTTATTCCCACTCGATCGTACCCGGGGGTTTGCTGGTGATGTACCGACCCTTTATGTGGCTTTAGGGAGGTCGGCACTATTACCAGCTCGGTTTTATCGAATGGTCACTTCATTCCCATTCGATGGTTCCAGGCGGTTTGCTGGTAATGTCATAAGCCACACGGTTGATGCCCCGCACCTCATTGATGATGCGGTTGGAGATGCGGCCCATCAGGTCGTAGGGTAGTTTCACCCAGTCGGCGGTCATGCCGTCGGTGGAATGCACCGCCCGGATGACGCAGACATGGTCGTAGGTGCGCTCGTCCCCCATGACCCCGACGGTCTTGACGGGGGTCAGGACCGCGAAGGACTGCCAGATGGAGTAATAGAGGCCGGCCTTCTGGATCTCCTCGATCACGATGGCGTCGGCCTTGCGCAGGACCTCCAGCTTCTCCCGCGTGATGGCCCCCAGCACCCGAACCGCCAGACCCGGACCCGGGAAGGGTTGGCGCCAGAGCATGTCCTTGGGGATGCCCAGCTTCGCCCCCAGGGCCCGCACCTCATCCTTGAAGAGCTCCCGCAAGGGCTCCACCAGCTTGAACTTCATGTCCTCGGGGAGGCCCCCCACGTTATGGTGGCTCTTGATGGTGGCCGAAGGCCCCTTCACGGACACGCTCTCAATGACATCCGGGTAGAGGGTCCCTTGGGCCAAAAAGTCGAAACCACCGCGCTTTTTCATCAGAAGCCGGGCGGATTTCTCGAAGACCCGGATGAAGGTCCGGCCGATGATCTTGCGCTTTTGTTCCGGATCGGAGACGCCCTCCAGGTTCTTGAGGAATTCCCCTTCCGCATTGGCGTAATAAAGGTCGATCTTGAGCTTCTTGCGGAACATGGCCTGGACCTGCTCCGCCTCGTCCATCCGCAGGACCCCGTTGTTCACGAAAACACAGGAAAGCTGTTTGCCGACCGCCCGGTGGATGAGGGCGGCGGCCACGGTGGAATCCACACCTCCCGAGACCCCGCAAAGCACCCGGCCCTTCCCCACCTGGGCCCGGATCATCTGGATGGCGTCCTTCACATAGGAGTCCATGCTCCAGGTGGGCTTGCAACCGCAGACCTTCTTGGCGAAATTCTCGAGGATCTTGGTCCCCTTCTGGGTATGGACCACCTCGGGGTGGAACTGGACCCCATAGATGCGGCGCTTTTCATTGGCCACCGCCGCGAAACGGCAGTTGTCGGTGGAAGCCAGAATCTTGAAGCCCGTGGGGACCGCCGTCACATGGTCGCCATGGCTCATCCAAACGTTGTTGGAGGCCGGGATACCGGCCAGCAGGCCCTTGCCATCCTTGACCTTGAGCTCGGCCAGGCCGAATTCCCGTTTGCTGGCCTTATGGACCTTTCCCTTCAGGAGGTGGGAGAGGAGCTGCATACCGTAGCAAATGCCCAGGATAGGGATCGGCAGATCGAAGAGGGCCTTGTCCACGTGGGGTGCGCCGGGGGCATAGACGCTGGCCGGACCGCCCGAGAGGATGATGCCCTTGGGGTCCTTCTCCAGGATCTTCTCCAGGGGCGCGTTATAGGGAAGGATCTCGCAATAGACGCCGGTCTCACGCACCCGGCGGGCGATCAGTTGGCTGTACTGGGCGCCGAAATCAAGGACGATGATGGTGTCGTGCCGCAAAGGGGACTCCTTAAGGATTTTTCACCGCGAAGAAGCGAAGTAGCGAAAATAAATGAAATTCGTTCGGCATCCCGAGGATCCCGGGGTTTTCGGGCTTCATTCAAGGTGTTGAAGTAGGTGGGGTTGGGGTCTGAAGAACGGGCTCAACTTCGCGTCTTCGCTTCTTCGCGGTAAAAGGCTGATCAATCTAAATGGTAGTTCGGAGCTTCCTTGGTGATGACGACGTCGTGGGGATGGCTTTCCTGGTAACCCGCCGAAGTGATCTGGACGAAGCGGCCCTTTTCCTTCAGGTCCTTGATGGTCGGGGTCCCGCAATAACCCATCCCGGCCCGCAAGCCCCCCACCAATTGGAAGACCAGGTCGGAGAGGCTGCCCCGGTAAGGAACGCGCGCCTCGATGCCTTCGGGGACCAGCTTCTTGGCGTCGGTGACGCCCTCTTGGAAATAACGGTCGGTGCTCTTGCCCTTGGACATGGCCGCCAAGGACCCCATGCCGTGATAGACCTTGAACATGCGTCCCTGCAGGTTGATGACCTCGCCCGGGGATTCCTCGGTACCGGCGAAAAGCCCGCCCAGCATGACGGCGTCGGCCCCGGCGGCCAGCGCCTTGGTGATGTCGCCCGAATACTTGATGCCCCCGTCGGCGATGACGCCGATCTTGTTCTTCTTGGCCACTTGGGCGCACTCGTTGATGGCCCAGATCTGGGGGATGCCCACGCCGGTGACCACCCGGGTGGTGCAGATGGAGCCGGGACCCACCCCCACCTTCACGATATCGGCCCCCGCGTCCACCAGGGCCCTGGTGGCCTCTCCGGTGACGATATTGCCCGCGATGAGGGTCAATTTAGGGAACTTCTTACGGATCATCTTGACGGTCCTGAGGACCCCTTCCGAATGCCCATGGGCGGTGTCCACGACCAGCAGGTCCACCCCGGCCCCGACCAGGCTCTCGGCCCTCTCCTCGGTGTCCTTGGCGATGCCCACCGCCGCCCCGACCCGCAGGCGGCCCCGGCCGTCCTTACAGGCATTGGGGAATTTGATGCGCTTGTTGATGTCCTTGATGGTGATGAGGCCCTTGAGGGTGCCCTTCTTGTCCACCACGAGGAGCTTTTCGATACGGTGCTGGTGGAGGGTCTCTTCGGCCTTCTCCAAGGTCGTGCCGATCGGCACGGTCACCAGGTCGTCCTTGGTCATGACTTCCTTGAGGGGTTGATCGGGTCTTTTGACGAAACGCAGGTCCCGGTTGGTGACGATGCCCACCAGCTTGCCGTCGTTCTGCACGATGGGGATGCCCGAGATGTGGTAGTGCTTCATGATGGCCAGCGCATCGGCGACCTTCTTGTCGGGCGAAAGGGTGATGGGGTCGCTGATCATCCCGGCCTCGGAGCGCTTGACCTTGTCCACCTCGGCGGTCTGCTGCTCGATGGTGCTGTTCTTGTGGATGATGCCCAGCCCGCCTTCCTGGGCGATGGCGATGGCCAGGCGGGCCTCGGTCACCGTGTCCATGGCGGCGCTGATGATGGGGATGTTGAGCTTCAATTGGGGCGTGATGAAAGTGGATACGTCGGTCTCGGCGGGAAGCACATTGGAGCGTTGGGGCACAAGCATGACGTCGTCGTAAGTGAGCGCTATCGTCAGCTTGTCGGGTTCGATCATGCCCAACCCCCTGGGAAGTGGGCGTTACTATAAGCGCAGGTTACGGGAGTGTCAACGGGCCTGACTTTAGGCTATTGCGCGAACAAGGAGGATACTTCCTTTGGCAACGGAACAACGATCCACTCCTCCCCATCCCCGTTTTCCCGGGTAAAAATCAAAGCGAATTTATCGTCCGATATCGCGTGAACCGACAAACTTTTCATTTTCGAAAAGTCGATCCCAACATACTGATCTTCCGCGAATTCCATTAGTTCAGGAGAACTAACTGGCCATCTCTTGTTTTTCGCCTTGAATAGCTGAGCGGCAAAAGAAAGGCGATCAGGTGGATCCATCTTCCGGGTAAACATATATATCCGGAAGTATCTTTTGAATTCCTTTGAAGTAATGAAAACCGTCACCACAGCCAAACAAGAAAACAAGAACAGAGACAGATAAATCTTGGTTCTATTCAAGAAGAAGCCCCTATAACCAAACCCTGCTATTTTGTTAATTCCAAAGCTTGAATTCGGCTTGGTAAGCCTGGAGGTTGTTCTTCTCCATGAACCACCGCAGATGGTCCGAGAGGGCGGCCATATAGCGGTTCTCGCTCATGCTGGACACCTGCCAGTCCTTATCCTCCTTCAACTTTTCGAGCCCTTGGACGTGGTGGGTATAAAGCTGGTCCGGTGTGTCGTTAGGGAAGGATTCGCTGACCAGGTATTCCCCCGTCGTCCCCTTCGAGGCCCAGGCGTTCGTGGAATACCAGACCCCGTTGGAGAACACCGTGACGAAGGAAAGCCGCGGGGCGATCGTGCTCGGCACCTTGAGGATCTCCGCATAGGTGCCCGAATCCGCCTTGGAATAGACATCGAAGAAATTCGACGAAGGCAACTGGGGAACGGTCACCTGCAGGATCGGGGTGAAGCCCATGGTCTTCAATTGGTTCTGGATGTCGCTATAGGCGGTGATGTCCATGTCACTGATCTGGGAGGCTGTGACCTGCACGAAATGGAGCGGCTGGATGCGGGACACGACCTTGAGGGATGGTTTGCCGATCAGGGCCAGGAATCCCACGACCCCCCCGGCCAAAAGGACCAGGATCAGGACCGGGAAAAGAAAGGCCGGGACCTTGGTCTTCCGGGCCAAGGGCTCGAAGATCTCGGAGGAACGGCGGAAAAGGTACTTGGTCCAGACCTTCACCAAGGAAGGTTTTTTGGCCTTGAGAGGCGTTTCGAGCGGATTGGGACCATCGATACCGGCCACCGGAGAGGAAGAGGGGGCCGAGGACCTCGGGGGAGGAGCCGGAATGCCTGATAGGTCCAAACCCGGGTTCGGCTTGGGTGCGGGGGCTGGCATGGCCGGTTTCACCGGAGCGGAAAGATCGTTGAGGTCCAAAGAGCCCATCGGCATGACAGGCTTGGGGCCGGGGGTTCCCAGGGTCTTGAGGTCGGGAATATCCGCCGGGTTGATCGTCGGGGCCGCCGGCGAAGGCATTGGCGTTTTCGGAGGTTCCACTTTGGGGGCGGACGGCTTGCCACCCAGCAACCCCAGGGGGTCGTCATCCAAGCCCGCGGCCTTGAAGTTCAGGGAGGGACCGGGCCCCGCGACCGCCGCCTTCAAGGCTTCCTTGGCCTTCAGTTCCTTGCAATTGGAGCAGATCGGCTTGGCCGTCTCCACGTCCAGGCAATCGGCGCAGTAGGGCTTGTTGCAGATGCCACAGTTCCCCACGGCCTTCACGTCGAAATGTTTGACGCAGAAACTGTCGGCCATGCGGCTCGCTCCCGGAAAAGGCCTTGGATATCGGTGATGTCCTAATTTTAAACCCGTCGGCCCGAACCTTCAGGGTTAAATCTCAGCTTCTTTTGACCGCGATCAGGTCCATTTCGATCTGGGCGCCCTTGGGGAGCGCCTTGACCTCCACCACCGCCCGGGCGGGAGGCTTGTAGGTGAAGGTTTTCGACAAGACCTCGTTGAGGGCCGCGAAGTCCCCCATCTGGGTCAGATAGACGGTCAATTTGACGGTCTGGGACAGGTCGCTTCCCGCCGCTAAAAGGACCGCCTCAAAATTGGCCAGGATACGCTTGGCCTGGGCCTGGATGTCGCCTTGCACCAGTTGACCCGTCACCGGGTCCAGGGGGATCTGCCCGGAGCAGAAGATGAAGCCACCCGCCTCAATGGCCTGGGAATAGGGCCCGATGGGCGTGGGGGCACCTTGGGTCAATACGACTCTTCGATCGATCATTCGGTCGGCCATCCTTGTTCCGGGCATAGTGCCCAATTTTGAATTCTGAATTAAGAATGAGCGAAATTTTCGCTACGCGAAAATCCCCACAATTTAAAATTCATAATTCAAAATTCTTAATTGCCTCTATCGCGGTTCCGTCCGTCTCGCGCTGACCACGCCCTTCACCCGCTGGAGCTTCTTGAGGACCTTTTCCAACTGGTCCGACTTGGAAACGGCGATGACGAAATAACCCTGGGCGAACCCGCCCCCCGTGGCCTTGGCGTTGGCCTCGTTGATGATCACGCCTTCCTCGGAGATGGCCAAAAGCATGTCGGTGAGGAGTTTCTCCCGGTCCTTGGCCTTGACCTCGATGGCGACCTCATAGACCTGGCCGTCGTTCCCCTCCCAGGAAACGGGCATCAACCGCCCTTCGGCCTCAGGCAAGGCCAGCGTATTGGGGCAGTCGGTGCGGTGGATGGAGACGCCCCGGCCCCGGGTGACGTAACCCACGATGGGGTCCCCCGGCACCGGCGTGCAGCAACGGGCGAAGCGGACCAGGAAATCCTTCTCGCCCCCGATGGAGATGCCCCTGACCAGGGTCCCCGCCGGGGCGCCCGGTGCTACGGCCTCGGGCCTGGAACCCTTCGCCGGGGCCGATTCGGGCTTCGGCTTGGGCTGTTCCTCGGGCTTGGGCAGAAGCTTGTTGAGGACCTGCCGGGCCGTCACTTCCCCATGGCCCGTGTTGGCGAAAAGTTCTTGGACCGTATGGCACCCGAAAACGCTCAGGATCTCCTCCACCGCCCCCGACTTGAGGGCCGCGTTGAAATCCACGCCCATCCGGGCCGCCTCCTTCTCGATGAGGGTCTTGCCCTTCTCGATCTCCTCCGCCGACAAGTGGGTCCGGAACCAGTGCCGGATCTTGTTCTTGGCCCGGCTGGTGGTGACGATCTTGAGCCAGTCGCGGCTGGGCGTGCGGGAGGACTGGGTCAGGACCTCTACGATATCCCCGTTCTTCAAGGGGTAGCGCAGGGGCGTCATGTGGCCGTTCACCTTGACCCCCATGGTGTGGGTCCCCACGTCGGTATGGACCGCGTAGGCGAAATCCAGGGCCGTGGCCCCCTTCGGAAGCTCCTTCACCTCGCCCTTGGGCGTGAACACGAAGACCTCGTCGTCGAAAAGGTCCACCTTCATGGCCTCGGAGAACTCGGTGGTGTCCTTGATGTCCTGCTGCAGGTCCAGGAGCTGGCGCATCCACGCGAACTTCTGGTCCTCCTTGCCCACATTGCGGCCTTCCTTATAGATCCAGTGGGCCGCGATGCCCTCCTCGGCGGTCCGGTGCATCTCGAAGGTGCGGATCTGGATCTCCAAGGGTTGGGCGTCGGGCCCCATGACGGTCGTGTGCAGGGATTGGTACATGTTGTTCTTCGGCATGGCCACATAGTCCTTGAAGCGTCCGGGCAGGGGCTTCCAGATGGTATGCACCATCCCCAGCGCCTCGTAGCACTCCTTGATGCTCTTGGTCAGCACCCGGATGGCCATCAGGTCGTAGATCTCGTCGAAGGATTTGCTCTGCTGTTTCATCTTGTGGTAGATGCTGGTGAAATGCTTGGTGCGGCCCTGGACCACCGCCGTGATGCCGTGCTCCTTGAGCTTGGCCTCGATGAGGCTGATGACCTCCTGGAGGGCCTTTTCCCGTTCCGACTTTTTCATGGCCACTTTCTTCACCAGGTCCTGGTAGACCTCCGGTTCCAGGTAGCGCATGCAAAGGTCCTCGAGCTCGCCCTTGATCTTGGCGATCCCCAGCCGGTGGGCCAGCGGGGCATAGATGTCGAGGGTTTCCCGGGCCATCTTCTCCCGGCGGTCGGGCGGAAGGAATTCCAGGGTCCGCATGTTGTGGGTCCGGTCGGCCAGCTTGATGAGGATCACCCGTACGTCCTTGGCCATGGCCACCAGCATCTTGCGGGTGCTCTCGGCCTGGCGGATGGCGGTGTCCTGGAACTGGCGCGTGGAGATCTTGGTGACGCCCTCCACCAGGTTGGCGATCTCCTCGCCGAACTCGACCTTCAACTGGTCGTAGGTGACGGGAGTGTCCTCGAGGATGTCGTGCAGGAGCCCGGCGGCGATGGTGACCGAGTCCATATTGAGTTCGGCCAGGATGTCGGCGACGCCCACCAGGTGGGTCAGGTAGTTGTCCCCGGAAAGGCGCTTCTGGCCCTCATGGGCCTTCTGGGCGAAGGCATAGGCCTTTTGGATGAGGGCCCGGTCCAATGAGGACTCGGGCCCGCTGGCGGCGCCCGTCGCGGGCTTTTCCAGGAGCGATTGGATGGTCATGACGGTCCTTTGTCGCGTCCCCCGGCCCAAGCCGAAGGACGACCCTTCACCAGATCTACTTTAACATCCCTTAAAACCCCAAAACAACGCCGGCAAGGTCCGATCACCGCGAAGGAGCGAAGACACGGATAAAAGGCCCTTTTCCCCTAGGTCCCTTTCCGCCCCTTCGCTTCTTCGCGGTGAAAGACCTTTGACTTTGTCTTTTGGTTTAGGGACTTGAGATAAAGATCGGCCTGCGGGTCGGCCGGATTCAAGGCCTTCGCCTTCTCCCAGGCTTCTCGGGCCTTTTCCCTTTGGCCCAGGCGCATGTAGCAGACGCCCAGGTTCAGATAAGGTTGGTATTCGCTCGGGGAATCGGAGGCATAGGTGGTGAAGCTCCCCACCGCGCCTTGGATGTCCCCGGACTGGAACTGGCTGACGGCCAGGGTCCAAAGGGCGCCCAGGTCATTGGGCGCGATGGCCAGCGCTTCCCGGCCGAACTTCACTGCGTCCCCCGGATGTCCCGAGTCAAGAAGGAGCTGGGCCATCAGGGCCCGGTCCTCCACGTCGTTCGGATCGAGGGCCACGGCCTTTTGAAAAGCGACCAGGGCCCCGTCCCCTTGGCCTGCCGAGCGATAGGCCCGGCCCAGGGCGCTCCAAGCCTTGGGATCGGCGGAGGAAAGGGACACCGTCCTTTGGCCATAGCGGATCGCTAGGTCCCCGTGTCCCAGGCCCGCTTCCCCAAGGGTGTCCCGGAGGGCGATGGAGGCCGCCATTTCGCGGGACGCCCAGGCTCCCAGGATGAAAAAAAGCGCGAGGACCACGACCGGGGCCGCTCCGCCTTTCGGATCCCCCGTTCCTTCCGGCGCCTTGCGCCTCAGGACGAAGGGCCCCGCCAGGAAGAACCCGAACAGGATGGCCGTGGGGGCCACCTGTAATGGAAAGTTGGTGAGGGATTGGCCTAAAAGTCCCGCCATCCCGGCCCCCATGCCCACCAGCAAGGTCCGTTCGCTCTCCGCGGTCCCGGGATCGTTCACCGTTCGGACCATCCCCCGGACGTAATAAAGAAGGACAAGAACGAAAAGGACCAGGCCGATGGTCCCCCCCTCGGCCCAAAAGCGAAGGAACTCGTTGTGGACGTGGCTGGAGTAGATATAAGGATGCCCACCCTGGGGCCAGGGCTTGGCCTGGTAAAGGGGAAAATCCAGGGCGAAATGACCCAGCCCCACCCCGCACCAGGGATGGTCCTTCACCATGGTCCAGGCGATCCGATAGGTGTCCAGGCGTTGTTGGAAGGAGGCCTGCTCCAGGCTGAAGGCTGAAAGCCCCCCATGGCGGAACCAAAAAGCTCCCGCGCCCACCAGGGCGACGGCCAAGGTCGCCAGGACAAAACCCTTGTTGGCCCGCCAAAGGCCCCGGCCCCAAGGGGACACCAAGGCGGCGAGCAGGAAAAGACCGGCCACCCCCAGGGCCAGGAAGGATCCCCGGACCCGGGTGACCAAGAGCCCGACGAACAACAACATGGTCGCCACCCGGAAGGTCCACCAGCCGGCATGGGACTTGGCCCGAAGGGTCATCACCCAGGCCAAAGGAAGGAGGGCGGCGAAGTAGCCGCCCAGGTAATCGGGATTGCCCAGGGTCGAGAAGGCCCGTCCCTCGAAACGGGTGGTCCAAGCGGCCTCGTGCAGCCCCAAGGCCTGCAGAAGCCCGTGCAAGGCCATGAAGGAACCGGCGGCCAGGGCGAAGGCGGTCATTTTTTCCAGGGTCCCTTCCCCCTCTCCCAGCAGAAGGCAACCCGCGGCGGCCCCGAGCCAAAGGATGAAATGAACGGCCTCTCGCCCAACAGCGAGGGATGAATATCCGACGGCCGCCCCATCCACCACCATCCACGCCATGAAAAGAAGGAGGACCCGGACCCAGGCCTGCCGGAAGGCCCCGGGCCATTGGAAAGCGCAAAGAACGGCCAGGACGGACCCGACCACCAACCCCAGCAGGTCCTTGGGCAGGAGGAAGGCATCGACGCTCGGAGAGAAAAAAGCCAAGGGGACCCAAAAAAGAAGGGAACCCGTCAATAGCATCACCAGCCGCCGGTTCATCGGGCCACCCCATTCGCGTTGCGGAAAGCCTCGTCGAGCCTCCGCTTTTGTTCCTTCCAAAACCCGGAGAAGGGATAAAGCCGAACCGCCTGATCCAGGTCCTCCCGGGCCGACAGCCATTGCTTCCGGTCCACTTCCTTGACGAACCGGGAAGCGGGCCCGGAGAAGAACAACAACAGGTCCAGGGCTTGGGGCCGGGGGCCGTCCTTGGGGTCCGGAAGGAGCCGGTAAACTCCTTGCAATCCCTCGAGATGGACGGGTTCGGTGTATCGCTGGATGAAGTCGTCCAACCTTTCCCATTCCTCCGAGGTCAGGTCGTAATGCCCGTAATCGGCGGCCACCCGGATCCCCTCGGGACCGTTGACCACCAGATCATCGATCCCCTTCTCCAAAAGGCCTTTGCGTATCCCCGCAGCGTCCTTCTTCGATCGGGCCAGAAGGGCCAGCTCCTGGCCGTCAAAGACGCTATTGGACAGGAAAGGCCGGTCGTAATAAAGCCCCCGGGCATCCCCCACGATCAGCAGGTGGGAATCGTCCGGCGTATTCGCGTTGACCCATTGCGCCAGGGAATAATAGGAAGTGATCTTGTTGGGGGCCATCAGGTAGTCCGCCCGGCTTTGAAATCCCGTCCAGACCCCGGCGCCCCCTTCATAACGTCCGCTGATGGCCGCCAGGAACCCGAAACAAAGGACCGCGGAAAGGGCCCCGGCCCAAGCCAGGGCCTTGCGCCATCCGGGGTGGGCTTCCCCTTCCCAGGCCAGGCCGAAAAGGACATAGATCCATACGAATCCCGGGCTCAGGAAACGGAGGATATGGGTCGTCAGGAAACCCAGGACGAAAAAGACCGGAACGACCACCCGTCCGAAGACCCGGGCGGGTCCCCGGCCGACGGTGAGCAGCACCGCCGGAAGGAAAGCCAGGGCGATGGGTCCCACGAAGTTGAAGGCGTCCGGATTGGAGACCACGGCCTTCCAAGGCACCATCAGGCTCTCCCAACCGTGGGCGATGCGCCCTTGTTGTTCCATCCATAGGGAGTGGTAGGCGGTCGCGGAAAGGGCCCGACCCCCGAACAGGGACGCCCCATAGGGAAAAAAGGGCTCCTTCGTGAAGACCGCGTTCTTCAGGACCCAAGGCGCCCAGGTGACCAGCCCGGCCCCGAGGAATTCCGCCCACCCTTTTCCACGATCCCACCAACGCCGCCAGGAACCCTCCAGGATCGCTCCCGTTCCCAGGGCCGCCAGGGCCAAGGCCGAGGTGTATTTGACCGCCAAAGCTCCCCCGCCGAAAAGGCACGCGAGGAAACGGCCCGACCGTTCCTCCCTCAGGCCGCCGAACACGCAATAGGCGCATAGGGTGAGGGGCAGGGCCAAGAGGGCCTCCACTTGGGTGGTCCCGGCATTCATGACGAAAAGGGGCAAGGTCAGGACCAATCCCAGGGTCAAACCGCCCGCTTCCGGGCCCTTCGCTTCCCGGACCCATCCCGCAGCGGTCAGGGCGGTGGCGAGAAAGCCGAAAACATGGAGCAGGATCGCCGCCTCCGTGCCTTGAAAGTAGAGGCCATTGAAGAAGAACAATTCCCCGCCAAAGGGATAATTGGAAAAGAAATTCCCCGGCAGGTCCCCGATCCCATGGCCCTGGACCCAAGCGGACGGCACCGCCAGGTGATAGACCATGGAATCATAGAAGACCTCGGGCAGGAGGCCTTTCAGGAGAGTGAAGCCCCAGAACAGGAGGCCGGCCAGGATCAACAAGAGGATCCCCAGGTCCCCCCGAGGGCGCGATCTCCAGGAATCTCGGATGGCCTGGAAGCACCCACCCCAAGGGGTGGTCAGGACCGCCTCAAGGGCCAAGAGACCTCCCAAGGGGAATAAAAGGTGCCTCCACCAAAGGTGCGCGACGCCCAAGGAGAACCAGAGCAGGTCCAGAAAGATCATACCCAGGGCGAAATGGGCCCCGAACAGCACACCCGCATCCCGCTCTCCCAGGCCCAGGAAGCGCCCCAACCTTGCCCCCCAACGCAGGGTAACGGCCAGGACAAGCATCGCCGTCCCCACCGCCTCCAAGGTCACGATCCAGACCTGCGGATGGAAGACCGTCGCCCCGGAAGGGGCGAGAAGGGAAAAAGGTGCGCCGTAATAACCGAAGGCCGTCCCCACCTTTTGAAGATAGCCATATCCCACGGCCAGCGCCCAGAGCGCTCCCAAGGCCGGCACCCAACCGGACCGGGGAGAGGAAGCCTTGAAGTTGCTCATGAGCCTCGCCCTTTCCCCGAACGGGATCGCGGGCGGTCCGCCGCCGGGTCGGACAAAAAGGAGAAGGGATCCGGGGTCCTTGGGTCCGGAGGGATCAACCGGTCGCGGACCCGGAAAAGTCCCAGGGAACCCCGGGCGGCCAAAAACTCCAACCCCCTTTGGGAGAACCTTTTCAGGCTTTGTTGATCGACCGGTGTCAGTGCGTCGTACTGGTGGTATTCACGGGAATAAAGGCTTCCCAGGCCCCGGTCCACCACCACATAGTCGATGCCCGATCTCCTCAATTCCCTCAAGACGCCCTCTTCATCCTTTCCTTTCCGGACGGCCGTAGCGAAAAAGGGCTCGTCGAAAGCCGATTGGGCCAGGACCTGGCGGTCGTAATAAAGGGCGCGTGAATCCCCGACCAAAAGCAACCGGGAATCCCTTGGAAGGTTCCGGTCCACGATCCGGGTCATTTCCATATCGGCCGGCCCAAGCCTCCGGGAAAGATATTGATCCGCGTCCTCCGCTCCGGTCCAGAAGGGCCCGCCCGCCGACCATTGGGCCGAAAGCGAAAGCAATTGGGGAAAGCAAAGGACCGCGTTCAGGAGCACGACCCCGGGCCAAACCGCCCTCCAAGGGCTTGGTTTGAGCGACGAAAAAAGGACACCGGTCAGCAACAACCCGAAGGTAAGGACCGGCAGGGAGAAGCGAAGCATATGGGATAGGCCCAGTCCCGCGACCGCCGTCAGCCAAAAGATCCAGGCCATGGGACGCACGGGACCCCGGCGCAAGGCCAACCAGACCAGCAAAGGAAGGACCGCCAGGGGGATCGGCCCCAAGAACTGCCCATCGCCCGCGCCCGGCATGGTCAACCGCCAAGGCAGGGTGACCCAAGACCCAAGGCCATGGTCCATCGGAAGGAACTGTTGGTTCTCATGGACCATCCTCAGGTAACCCGCCACGGGAAGCGCCCGGATCCCCGAAAGCGCCTGGACGTAAGGAAAAAAAGGATCGCCCGTATGGACCAGGTCCCTGAGAAGCCAGGGTCCCATCCCCAAGAGGAAGGAGAGGCCCCACCCCCCCAGGGCCCGGCCCAGGAACCTTGCACCCTTTCCGGCCAGGAGAAGACCCGCCACACCGCCCAGTACCGGGACCAAGGCGGTGGGCTTGATCGAAAGGGCGAGGCTTGCCAGCAGTCCCCCAAGCGCCATCCAGGCGGAGTCCCGCTTCCCTTCCAAGACCTTTTGGACGCAATAGAAGAAAAGCAGGAGCACGAGGGTCACCAGGGAATCCACCCGGGTGGCCCAGGCGTTCAAATAAAGGAGTGGGAAGGTCAGGACCGCCACGGCCATGGTCCAGCGGGGATAACCCTTTTCTTCCGTCCAGGCCCAGGCGAGGAGCGCGGTGGCCATCAAGAAGGCCCCGGCCAGGACCTTGGCTCCCTGGCCTCCGGCCAGTAGGAAGGCGTTCAGGTAGATCAAGGAACCGCCGAAGGGATAACCCGAAAGGGCGTGGAAAGGTTGGTCCACCATCCCGTGCCGGCTCCACCAATAGGCGGGGATGCCCAGGAAGTAGTTCAGGGAATCATAAAAGGTCTCCGGAAGGAGGTCCTGCAGGACCAACAGGACCGCGTAAACGCAAAGAAGGGCCGCCATCGGCCGATCCCAACCCTTGAGCTTCGGGAATTCCAGCCGGGCCCTTGGAAGCGCCAAGATCGGCCGCAGAAGGAGCCAGGTCCCGGCCAGCAAGACAAGGATGCCGAGCACCCCGGACCAGAGCCCCGTTAATCCCAGGCCCAACCACAACCAATCGGCCAGCGCCATCCCCAAGGTGGTTTCCAAAAGGAAACGGACCGGACCTTTTGGTTCCAAACCAAAAAGAGGGAGTGCCTTCCGGCCGAACACCCAGAAGAAGCCGACGCAAAGGGCCGCGGACGAAAGGGGCGGGAGGAAAGCCAGCCAGTCCAGGCAACGGTGAAGAATGTCCGGCGAGGCCGTGCTGTTGGGGGCCGGGTCAAAGGGGGAGGTGAAGGATAGCGGGTCACGATAAAGCGCAGGAAAAAAATGGGCAAAAACCCAAACCGTCCATAGGAAAAAGACCGGGAGCAGCCACCATTTCCCCGGAACGTGGGAAACATTTTCCTTGGGCCTGGGCAAAAAAACCCCCGTTTTTGGTCGTTATTTTATCCTGAAATAAAAAAAGCACCCCACCGAAGAGCGGGGTGCTTTAAGCGGATCCGAGGACTTATTAGGAAAGAACGGCTTCTTTCAGGTCCTTCAAAACGCGGAACTTAACGACCTTCTTGGCCGGAACATTGACCATTTCGCCGGTCCGGGGATTCCGGGCCATGCGGGCTTTGCGGTCCTTCAACTGGAACACGCCCAGGCCATCCAGCTTGATCTTGTATTCCTTCTTTAAGGTCTTGTAAATCGTGCTCCTTAAAGCTTGCATAACGTTATCAACATCCTTCTTTTTCAAGCCGGTCTGCTCGGCCAAAGTCCCCAGCAATTCACTTTTGGTCAACGTCCACCTCCTGGATATTGAAATCCGCTTTATTTATAGCCAATTCCAGGGCCCCGAGCAAGAATTTTATGGGTTTTCAAGGGTATTTTTGACTGTATTTTCACCCCCCAAAGGCAAAAAAGGGGCCAATTTCCGGGCAAGGGGGGGGTCTTCCTTCAACCTTAAATAGAGGAAGAGATACTCACTGGCCAATCCCGAATAGGGACCGAAGACCTTCCGTGCCTTTCGAACGATCCGTGTGTATTGGGTGGGGGTGGGTGCCTCCAACCGCCCCCCTAACCGGACCGAGGGGAAATAGCGCTTCATGGCCCGCAGCACCCAACGGTCCACCGGAAAAGCGTCCTCCTGGCCCAGGGAGAACAAAAGGATGCAATCGGCGATCTTAGGACCGATGCCCTCCAACCGGGAGAGGGTCTCCCGAGCGTCGTCGCAAGGAACTTGGGACAGATGCTCCAAGGAAAGGACCTGGGCCATCACCACGCGGGCGAGAAGGATGATCCTTTGGGCCCGGGCCCGGTAATTGTTCGTGTAGGCCCGAAGCTGATCGGGCGTCAGGGCCGCCAGGGTACCGGGTGATGGGAAGTCCCGTCCTTCGGGGACGCCTTCCAAGGGTTCCCCGAAACGGCCGCAGAACCTTTCGATGGCCTTTTGGATGACCTGCACCGAGAGCCCTTGGGCGAACATATAGGAGACGGCGCACTCCCACGGCTCCTGACGCATCAGCCTCAGTCCCCGCAACCCCGCCCAAGGTTCGCGGAGCACCGGATGGTCCCGGAAAAGGGCGGCGGCGGGGGCCAGGTCGTCCTCCAGGCCAAGATAGCGCGCCAGCCAGGCCCCCGGTTCCTTCCCCCGGACCTGGCGCAAGGAACATTCCCAATGAAGCTCCTTGTTTTCCTGGCGCAACTTCCAAAAAGCGCCGCCGGCGACCCCTTCGAACCCACCTTGCGGATCCGGGTCCTTCCAACGGAAACACTGGCCGCAAAGAAGGGTGAGTCCCAGGGAAAAGGGTTCAGGAGGATGGAGCCGGCCTTGGACCACGGGTCACCTCAAGGGAAAGGCGGGGTTCAAACCAACGTCTTATAGCGGAGGGATCCTACCAGCAGAAGGGCGGAGAAAAGAAGGCTGGACGCGATGTCCCATTTCCCCACCGCGATCTGGACCACCTGATGGACCAGGAAGAAGAGGATGAAAAGATGGAAACCCCACCTCCTCATCTGCATCAGTCCGAAAAGGGAGGCCATCAAGAGAAGGGTGCTCATCGAAACATAAACGGGATACCAGCGGGCCACCGCCCGGATCTCGCTGGAAAAGACGTAGTAGATCTTGAGGAAGCAACCCAGGAAGGCGAGGACGCAAAGGAGGGTCAGGATCCAGGGCCGCTTCGGGTCCAAGGAAGGTCGTTCGGTAGGGCCCACGGGATCCTCAGCCCCGGCGGCGGGTCTTGCGGCGTTCCTTGCGCCGCCGTGGATCGGCGGCCGCTTTCGGCTTGTCGCCCTCCGCCCCCTGCCAACGCCGGTCGTTATGCCGACGGTCCTTCTTGGACCTTTGGACCACGGGACGGTCCAGGAGATAGAGCTTTCTGAGGATGTCCTTCAACCACCCGATCAAGGACGTCACATCTTCCTCATTTGAACGACGCGGCCGCTCTCGTCCCGGTCCTTGCCATATTCCAGGTGTCCCAGTTGCCGGCGCATATCCTCGCCGTTGCGCCAGCTCTTCCAAAGGGCCGCCAGGGCCACCAGCAAGGCCACCAGGAAAAGGATGTTGCCGATCGTGGCCCCCTGGTGGAGGTCATGGAGGTTGAGGTTGATCTCATCCAGCCGCTTTTGGACCGCGACCTGGGCACCGGTCAATTCGCGGTATTGGCTGTTCTGGTCCCTTTCCAGGAGGAAGGCCACCGCATTGACCCGGGCTTCGAGCTCGGCCAGCCCTTGGGTCTTCGCCGCGGGCCTGGGCGCCGCGGGCCGTTGGACGATCTTTTCCTGGATCACAGTGACGGGGGCCGGCGCAAGCGCCACCTCCCCGCTGTTCTCCTTGCCGATCCAGATGACGCTCTGGTTGGCCTTGTCCTTTTCATTGACCAGGATGCTCAGGAGGGCCTGGGCCTTGGCGTCCTTGGGATCGGCTTGGAGGGCCCGGGAATCCAGCAGGATCGCCTGGTCGTAATTGCCCGCCAGATAGGCCTGCAAGGCTTGGGAATAAAAATCGCTTTCCGTGGGGACTTGCGGGACCGCAGGAATGCCCGCGGGGACCGGTACGGCCGGCTGCGCGGCTTGATCCTGGGCGAGGAGCGGTTTCCCGGATAGGAGTAGGAACAACAGAACGGCAAGTTCGACTTTCTTCATGGCACGACCCCCTGAATGCGGCTCATTCTATCATGGTCTTCCGTTTAACATTAACAAAACACCGAATCGACCGGTGTTCCGCTCCGGCCCCGCTTCCGCCCGATGGGAAAAGAACAGCCCCGAATGGCCCACCGTACAAAGCCCTGACGCGATCAAATTTTCTTGTTTCATGCCCATTTCCACCAATTGCCGCCCATTGGCCTGGGCCAGGTCCAGTTTCCACTGCCCCTTTTGGTAGGGGCTGAAGACCTCGGCCCCCCAGGGAAACACCCGGATAAATTCCTGGCGGACATCCTCCCCCACCTCATAGCAACAAGCCCCGATGCAAGGACCCAACACCGCCCGGACATCCTCCGGTTTGGTCCCGAAATGCTCGCCCATGGCCAGCAAGGCTTTGACCGCGATGTGGCTGACGGTCCCCCGCCATCCGGCATGGGCCAGGCCGATGGCCTGGTGGACCGGATCATAAAAAAGGACCGGCAGGCAATCGGCGACCTGGATGAGGATGGGGATCCCTTTTTGCTGGGTGATGAGCGCGTCCGCCTTCCCGAGGGAGCCTCCCCGGACGGGGATGTTCGCGGCGGTCAGGACCGCCACCTCGTCCCCGTGGACCTGTTCCACCCAGGCGGCATGGGCCAGGTCCATCCCCAGGGTCCGTCCCAGGAGGGAACGGTTCTCTTCCACCCGCACCTTCTCGTCGCCCACCTTGAAGCTCAGGTTCAGTCCACGGTAGTCCCCGCGGCTGACCCCTCCGACACGGGTCGTGACCGCATGGGGCACCAACTTGGGATCGGCGAAACGGGGGAATTGGAGATAGTCCAGTCCTCCTTCGCTTAGGCGGACGGCTTCAGCGCCGAGCTTCACGGTCGTCAAGATTCCCCTCCACGATGTCCTTGTATTCCAGGATCCCGGCCGTGATGGCCTTCGCCATCTTCTCGCGCCAATAGGGGTCCCGGAGCTTGTTCTCCTCGTCCTTGTTGCTGATGAAGGCCGTCTCGATCAGGATGGCCGGCATTTCGGCGTGGGCCAGCACGTAAAAGGGCGCCTCCTGGATGTTGCGGAAAGGCTGGCCCAGTTTTTCCTTGATCTCCATCTCCACATGTTCGGCCAGGCATTGGCTGCGGCTCTTGTAGCGCACCGCGGTCAGGTCCTGTTTGATGAAATCCAGGTCGCCGCCCCCGAAGTTTTCACGGGCGGCCGCGGCGGCCGCGGCATGACTGGTCGCCCTCAATCCATACTTATAGATCTCGGTCCCATGGGCGCCCTTACGGGGATTGGAATTGCAATGGATGGAAACGAAAAGATCCCCGTTGTGGCTCTTGGCGAAATCCGTCCTGTATTTCAGGGTGATGTAACGGTCCTCCTTTCGGGTCATCAGGACCTCCAGGCCTTGTTCCTCCCGCAGGAATTTCGCGACCTGCTGGGCGATGTCCAGCGTGGCGCTCTTCTCATGGAAACGGCGGTCGTAACCGGGAGCGCCGGCGTCATAGCCGCCGTGGCCCGGGTCGATGATGATGCGCCGCACATGCTCCACTTGGTCCCGGGGAGGTTGGAGGGGAAGGGGTTCGACCGTCGGCGAGCGGGTCGGTTCCTCCAGAACAGCGACGGCTTCCTGGGAGGAAGGGGCCGCCGCGGGGCTTTCCACCGGAGTGGGCCCAGCGGCGGCGCTGGAGGCGGGTTGGGGGGATGAGGATGTCGATGGGCCTGGGTCGGCCAGGATCTCCTGCTGGAGTTCCTTGTCCGTCACGCCGCCCGCGATGAGGAGTCCTTGGTCCGGCAGGTAATGGACGGGGATCCCCAGGAGGGTCCCCAACAGGTCCTCGGCACTGGTGGCCGGGATGCTCAATTGCCCCGAAAGGACCTCCAGGGGATCGATGGGATAGGACACCTCGGGCGCCAGGGAGAGGTAAACAGGCTGGGACAGTACCACTTTCACCTTGTTCTTCCCCTTCGAAAGGGTGACCCGCCGGATCTGGGGTTCGAAATCCACCTGGATGCCGAAAAAACGGCTCAGGTCCATCAAGGGCAGATAAACCTGTCCCTTCGCCCCCTCGACCACAGGGACGGAAAGGACGTCGGTCTTATAGGTATAGCGGAGCGCCACCTTCCCGCCCTCTTCCAGGGCGGGAGAGGGCCAAGCCAGGGTCAAAAGGGCAAGGGCCAGGATGGGCAAGGATCTAAAGGACATCCGCGGCCCCCTTCCTTCCCGGGTGATGGGCCAATTTCTTGTGTTTGATCCGGAAATACCAATTGAGGACCCGGTGCTGGCCCTGCCGGTCGACGGCGGAAAGACAGAAGATATGTCCACCCTGCGTCAGGTCGGCCTTGATGGCATGGGAATAGGCGCCCGTCCCAGGGTCATAACGCAGTTTCATGACATGGGCGCCGATCTGGAGCCGGACCGACTTGGGGTCCACGTCATCGGTGATCTTGGCCGAGATCACCGGCCGGACCGCATCGATCGAAGCCCCGTCCCCGGGGGCCAGGTCCTCGCAGTGGAGCACCTTGTCCCGGAAGATCCGCTGGAAGGCCTCCCGCCCGAAGGGCCATAGGACCAGGTTGCGCTTCAGCAGGAGGGGCGGGATCGTACGGTCATTGGGACCGGGATTGACGGTGAAGGCCAGTTGGTAACCCGCCTTCTTCGTGGCCTCCAGGATGACCGGGTCATAGACCCCGAAAGGATAGGCGAGCCATTGGGGCTTTCGGCCGAACCTCGTCGAGATATAGGTCAAGGGCTCGGTCAGTTCGTTCCAGAGGATCTTGGCGAAGGCCGCCTCCCCTTTCTTCTCCCGGACCAACCCCATGTTGAGGTGGTGGGTGGTGTGGGATTCGATCACCATGCCCGCCTTCTGCATTTCGGCCATCTGGGCGTCCGAAAGGGCGTCGAACCGCATTTGGGGCGAAATTTCGGACAGGACCTTTTTTGGGTGTTCGGGATCCTCGGACTTCGCCGCGATCTTCTTCTCACGGTTGCGGTCCGCGACTTCCCGGTTCCTTACGAAATCCGTGTAAAGGAAAAGGATGGAAGGGAACCCCATCTTCTGGACCACCGGGAAAGCGTCCCGGTAGATGCTCTCGAAACCATCGTCGAAGGTCAGGAGCACCGGTTTCAAGGGGAGGGGTCTCCCTTGAAACCAGTAGCCCATGAGCTGTTCCTGGGAGATGGGGGTGAACCCGTTCTCCTTCAGGTACTGCATCTGCCATTTGAAATCGTCCATCGAGGTCTCGTACTCGGTCTGTTTCGGTCCTTTTTGGCCCGGGTCCTCTCCCGTGGGGGAACGGGATGGGTCCTCCTGTTGGACAGGAATGGGCTTGTTCAGGAACCGGTGGTAACAGAGCACGAAGAATTCCTGGTCGGCGGACGCCGCGGGCGAGGCCGTAGGCGCCACCGGGGAGGACGCGGGGGAGGCGAAGGCGCCCAGGGGCAAGAAAAGGCACCCCAGGACGCCGACCAACCACCCCGATCCTATTGTCCGATGGACGTTCCGCATGACTTCCTTTCTTTATTCCTTACGATCCCCAACAAGACCTGAAGAACAGGGATGGACACCGATGGACCCGGAGAAAACCCTTTGGATCCTTCAAGTTTTCCATCCCATCCACCCTTCCTTATCCCTGTTCCAAGGCATTTTGTTGGAAGTCCTCAGTTATGGAACGACTTGCTGGCCAGCCGGCGCCGCAAGTAGGCCGGGATGTCGTATTGGCCGTCGGAGAGCTTGAGCGTCAGGTCGCCCTCCGCCTCTTCCGACGCCTGGGGCGCGTTGGAAGCCGCCTTGTCGGTCTTGAAGTTCGGCGTCACGAAGTTCTTCAGGTCGATGATGGTGGCCGCCTCCTCGCTGCGGGCCTGTTCGAACCCGGTCGCGATGATGGTGACCCGCATCCCATCCTTCAGGTTCTCGTCCCGCACGATGCCCGGGATGATCTCGGCGCCCGGACGGGCGGCCTTCTGCAGGAACCCGTTGATCTGGTTGAACTCGTTGAGGGTGAAATTGGCGCCCGCCGTGATCAGGACCAGCACCGCGCTGGCCCCGGCGATGTCCACGTCCTCGAGCAAGGGGCTGTGGACGGCCTTCTGCACCGCCTTCATGGCCCTCTCCTCGCCCGCGGCCGCGCCCATGCCCATCAAGACCTTGCCCTTGGCGGTCAGGATGCGCTTCACGTCCGCGAAATCGCGGTTGATGATGCCTTCCGAGTGGATGATGCCCGAGATCCCCTGGATGGCCTGCACCAGCACGTCATCGACCCGCGCGAAGGCCGTGGTCAGCTCCACGTCCTGCTCGCAGACCACGTTGATGCGCTCATTGGGGATCACCACGATGGCGTCCACATGGGGCAGCATGGACCTGAGGCCGTCCTCGGCCTGGGCCTTGCGCACCGGTCCCTCATGCTCGAAGGGGCGGCTCACCACCCCGACGGTGAGGATGCCCAGTTTCTTGGCGATCTCGGCGACCACCGGGGCCGCGCCCGTGCCCGTACCCCCGCCCATCCCGGCGGTGACCACCACCATGTCGGCCCCCTCCAGGTTCTTCTGGATCTCCTCGGCGGACTCCAGGGCCGCTTCCTTGCCCATCGTGGGATTCCCGCCCGAACCCAAGCCCTTGGTCAGGGCCTTGCCCAGCTGGATCTTCTTCAAGGCCTTGCTGCGGCGCAGCGACTTGTAGTCGGTGTTGGCCGCGATACACTCCACGCCTTCGATACCGGCCTCGATCATCTTGTTGACGGCGTTGCATCCGCCGCCGCCCACCCCGATGACCTTCAAATGGGCCAGGTACTGCGTCACATCCTCTTCCGCGAACTCGATCATGACTTCCCCCTCTTTTTATTTTTTACTGTTAGCCGAGAGCCGATGGTTGGGCCATCCGCTAACAGCCCCCCTGCTTTTACGGCTTACGACCTTCACTTCCCTTCGACCTTCACCCGACCTGCACCTCCTTGACCTTCCCGGCGATCCCTAAGATCGGATCCCCGGACCACAACGTGGTGAGCTTCCCGAATATCAGATCGAGTCGCCGAACCATTTCTTCATCCGGTCCAGGATCCCGTTCATCGCATCAGCCCCGCTGCCGAAGGAGACCTTCTTGGCAGAAGGAGCCTGGGACTGCATGCCCATGAGCACCAGCCCCACTGCGGTGGAATAGCTGGGGTTGGACACAACGTCCGTCAGGCCGCCGACCCGTTTCGGCGAACCGATCCGGACCGGCAATTGGAGGATCTTCTCGGCCAGTTCGGCGGTCCCTTCCATCAGGGCCGCGCCCCCGGTGATGACCGCCCCCGCCGGGATCCGGTCCTCGAAACCGAACTTCTTGAGCTCGGCGGCCACCAGTTCGAAGATCTCCTCCATGCGGGCTTCGATGATCTCGGAGAGGACCCGGCGCGGCATGCGCCGGTCCGGCCGCCCGCCCACGCCCGGGACCGTGATCTCCTCCTCTTCCTTCACCATGGCGGTGTAGGCGCAGCCGAATTGGATCTTGATGGCCTCCGCCTCCGTGTTGGGGGTCCGGAGCCCCACGGCCACGTCGCTGGTGACCAGGGCGCCCCCCAGGGTGATGATGCCCGTGTGCCAGAGGGAGCCGTTGATGAAGACCGCGATGTCCGTGGTCCCCCCGCCGATATCCACCAGCACCACCCCCAGTTCCTTCTCGTCCTGGGAGAGGATGGCCTCGGCCGAGGCCAATGGCTGCAGGATGATGTCGGACACCTGCAGGCCCGCCCGCTCGACGCTGCGCACGATGTTCTGCACGCTGGTGACGGCCCCCGTCACCACGTGGACCTCGGCTTCCAGGCGCACCCCCGACATGCCCACCGGGTTCTTGATGCCGTCCTGGTCGTCCACGATGTATTCCTGCGGGATCACGTGGATGATCTCCCGGTCCAGCGGGATGGCGATGGCCTGGGCGGCCTCGATGACCCTCTCCCGGTCGTCCTCGGTGATCTCCTTGTCCTTGCGGGAGACCGCGATGACCCCCCGGCTGTTGAGGCCCTTGATGTGGCCCCCGGCGATGCCGGCGAAGGCGGAGCCGATCTCGACCCCCGCCATGCGTTCGGCGTCCTGGACGGATTTCTTGATGGATTGGATGGTCTGTTCGATGTTCACCACCGACCCCTTCTTGAGGCCCGTCGAGGGCGTGGTCCCCACACCGATGATGTGGACCTGGCCCTCATCATCCCTTTCCCCGATGATGGTGCAGACCTTGGTCGTTCCCAGGTCCAGCCCCACCACGATGTCCTGTTTTTGCTCTTTCGCCATCTTCTCCACCCCTCTCTAAAGCGATTTTTGACCTTGGTTTTGAATTCTTAATGGAACCGGGCCCTCCTTTTCAGGCCGCCTCGATCCAAAATTAAAAATTTAAAATTACTGGTTCTCCTTCTGTTTTTTCCCCGTGGCGTAGCACCGGCAGGGACCGAAACAGACCTTCAACCCGCGGACCAGATCCCGCCGGTCCTTTTCCCCGCCCCTCGGGGGAGCGTGGGTCTTTCGGACCTTTCGGACCGTGGATTTCATGTTCCCCTCCTTAGAGCCTTGGTTTGACCAGCACCAACCCTCGGTACCGGAAGTCCATCGTGGCCGCCTTGCGGCCCTTCTCCTGGAGGTCGCTGACCACCAGGGCCATCCGTTCCAACTCGGTCTCCGACACCGGCGGGTCGAAGCGGGCCTGCAGGCCGTCCATGAAGGTCACCTTCAGGGAATCCGCATCCGACAGGTTCACTTCCGATACGTCCTGGGCCAAGGCCGGGTCCTTCTTGCCCAGGAAGGCCAGGAAATCCAGGGCCGGCCCCAGGGCTTCGGCCTCCTCGGTGGTGCCCACCGCCTCCGCCGGGAAATCCAGCCCCGAGATCAGGGGCAGGTCCTGTCGCATCAAGAGCGGCGCCGGGGGAAGTACCCGTCCTTGGGCGTCCACCCCGTAAAGATCGCCCTTCTCCAGCAGGGCCACGGGCCTCCGTTCCTTGATCGTGACCAGGATGGACCGGGGCAGGCGCCTCTCGATGAAGACCCGCTGGACCCAATCCATGGCCCGCACCCTTTCCGTGGCGCTTTTGAGGTCCAGTTTGAACATGCTCTCCCCCAGGGGCAGGGCCACGGTCTTCACGACCTCATCGGCGGCCAGGAACCGGTTCCCTTCCACCATCACCTTTTCGAGTTTCAAGCCCGCCATGTCCTGGAGCAGGCTCACCGTCCTTTCCTTCGACCAGACCAACACCCCGATCAACAACCCCAAGGCCGACAACCGGAGGGCCAACCGGAGCCAGGATCCCCGGCTCCCACGCCCCTTCGCCGGTTCCACCGGACCCGTCCCGGCCACGGGGGCCCGGTAAAAGCCGGTCGCTTCCGCGGACCGCCCCGGACGGTAGAAAGATCCGGACACCTGCCTTTCCTTTTCCCCCTTCTCCTGGGACGCTTGGGGCCAGGCGAAAAAATGCTTTTTCTCCTCCGTTCGTTTCACAACGGACGGCCGGGAGGGGATCCCCGCCCTTTGGAACAAGGGCGACCTCTCGCTCAGTGGGACCCGCTTCCCCCGGTAATGCATCCCCTTAATTCCTCCCCTTCTTCAGGGCCATCTGGCAGATCCTTTTCAAAAGGGCCGGAAAAGCGATCCCGGCGGCCTTGGCCGCGTCCGGCACCAGGCTGGTGGCGGTCATACCCGGGGCCGTATTCACCTCCAGGATCTGGGGTTCCCCCTTGGCCGGAACGATCAGGTCCACCCGGTAGTAGTCCCGGCATCCCAGGGCCTTCCCCGCCTTCAGGGACAGGGCCTGGACCTTGGCCCGGGCGCTCGCCGGGATACGGGCCGGGATGATGTGGGCCGAATGACCCGGTGTGTATTTCGAGTCGTAATCGTAGAATTCGTTCACCGGCAGGATCTCGATGACCGGCAGGGCCCTTTCCCCCAGCACGGACACGGTCACCTCGGTCCCGGCCACGTATCGCTCCACCACCGCCCACTCGCTGGTCCGGAAGGCCTTGCGGACCGCCGCCGGGAACGCCTTCTTGTCCCGGACCAGGGTCACCCCGATGGCGGAACCCGAGTCCGCCGGTTTCACCACCCAGGGCAAGGGGAATTTCACACCCTGGGCCCAGGCCTTGGGCGCGGTGGAGCGGTGGACGGCGACCCAAGGGGCCGTCGGCAATTTCCCGGCCTCGAAGACCAGCTTGGAACAGCCTTTGTGCATGGCCAGTCCGCAGGCCAAGGCCCCCGATCCCGTGTAGGGGATCCCCCATTTGTCCAGCAGGGCCTGCAATTGCCCGTCCTCCCCGAAGGTCCCGTGCAGGGCGATGAAGACCAGGTCGAACTTCCCGGCCTTCAAGCGCTTTCCCAGGCGCTGGGCGTTCTTGTCGGCGTTGGTGAGCGTCACGCCGACGGCCTTCACACCCGCCTTGCGCAGTCCCTCGACCACGTTCTTGCCCGACATCATCGAGACCTTCTTTTCGGGGCTCCAGCCCCCCATCAGGACTCCGACTTTCATCCCTTTCTCCGTTCGCCTTTATTTCCCATCTTTGTGGTCAGAGGCGTCGTTCGAACCCTTCGGCTTCCAATTCCAGAACACATCCTTGATCTCTTCCCGGTCCCAATCGCCCAAGGGAAGGATCTCCGGCTCCAAGCGGATCCCGTATTCCTTCTGGACCCTTCCCTGGACCTCCCGCATCACCGCCACCACGTCGTGGGCCGTCGCCGTCCCGTCGTTGATGATGAAATTGGCGTGGATCTCGCTGATCCGGGCGCCGCCCACCTTGAACCCCTTCAGACCCAACGACTCCGTCAAGCGCCCCGCGAAATCCCCCTCGGGGTTCTTGAACACGCTCCCGGCGTTCTTCTCCGTCTTGGGTTGCTTGCCCCGGCGGACCTTGAAATATTCCTTCACCTTCTTCTCGATGGCGTCCTTGGGCTCCTTCTTGAGCTTCAAGACCGCCTCTACCAGCACATGGCCCGTCAGCTTCAAGGAACTGTTGCGGTAACCGTAGTGGTAGTCCGCCCTTTTCAAACGCTTCACTTCACCCTGCGGGGTGACGATGGTCAGTTCCTCGACCGTGGGCCCGATCCAGGCTTTCTTCGCCCCGGCGTTCCCCACCACCGCGCCACCCAAGGTGCCCGGGATGCCCGCGAAGAACTCCACCCCGCCCAATCCGGCTTCCCGTGTCTTGGCCAGCACCTTCACCAACTGGGTCCCGGCCTGGACCCGCACCCGGTCGCCCTCGATCTGGATCCCCTGGAACCCCCGTCCCAAGCGGATCACGACGCCCCGGAAACCCTCGTCGGCGAACAAAAGGTTGCTGCCGCCCCCCAGCATCAAATAAGGGACCCTTCCATGGGTCAGGGTCCGCAGGAGTTCGGCCAGGTCCTCCACCCCTTGCGGCTCCACGAAAGCCCCCGCCTTACCGCCCAAGTAGTAGGTCGTGTAGGGCGCGATGGAGTGGTCCAGGAGCACCTTGCCCTTCACGATCTTCTTCAGTTCCGCCAAATCCACGTTATTCCTTTCGGCTAAAAGCACGACTGAATCCCTCGAACCACAGAGGACACAGAGGTCACCGAAAAGACCTTTCCTGTTCCTGTCTTTTCAATTCCATCTCCGTGCCCTCCGTGCTCTCGGTGGTTCAATGGCCTATCCTTTATGCTTCTGGACGAGGTCGGCGCCGACCTTCCAGATGTCCCCGGCCCCCATGGTCAAGAGCACGTGTTTATCGGTCAGGTGCGTCTTGAGGTAGTCCACCAGGGAGGTCCGGTCCTCGATGGAGCGGGCGTCGGGGTGCTTGTTCTCCCGCAAGGCCTCGACCAATGTCATGCCCGTCACCCCCGGGATGGGCTTCTCCCGGGAGGGATAGATGGCGGCGATGACCACCTCGTCGGCCTCGGCGAAGGACTTGCCGAACTTGTCCCGGAGGAGCTGGGTACGGGAGAAAAGATGGGGCTGGAAGACCACCAGCAGTTTCTTGTTACCCGCGAAATGCTTGGCCGCCTTGAGGGTCTCGGCCACCGCGGTGGGGTGATGGGCGTAATCGTCCACCACCACCGCGCCCTTGTAGGAGCCCTTGATCTCGAAACGCCGCTTGGCCCCATGGAACCGGGCCAAGCCCGCCGCGATGCGGGCGAAGGGCACCTTTAACTCGAGTCCCACGGCCGCCGCCGCCAGGGCGTTCTGGATATTGAACCGGCCCGGCACATGCAGTCGGACCGTTCCCAGTCTCTTGCCGTCGTGCTCCAACTCGAAAACGGACCCGGACTTTTCCAGTTTCACCTTGCGGGCCGCCACCTGGGCATCCTTGGCGAAACCATAGGTGACCGACCGCCTCTTCAGTTGGGGCAGGATCATGCGCACCTGCGGGTCGTCGGCCCCCAGGATGACGCAGCCATAGAAGGGCACCTTGTTGGCGAACTCCACGAAAGCGCCCCGTACCTTGTCGATGGATCCGTAGTAGTCCAGGTGGTCGTCGTCGATGTTGGTCACCACCGAGATCATGGGCGCCAGCAGGAAGAACTCCCCGAAGGCCTCGCAGGCCTCGGCCACCAGGTAGGGGCCCTGCCCCAGCTTGGCGTTGGACTTGAAGGCATCCACCTGGCCCCCGATGACCAGCGTGGGATCCAGTTTTCCCTCGGTCATGACCAGTCCGATCATGGAGGTGGTGGTGGTCTTGCCGTGGGTGCCCGAGACGGCGATCCCGTATTTCAGGCGCATGAGTTCGGCCAGCATCTCGGTGCGGGGAATGACCGGGATCCCCTCCCGGTGGGCCTCCACGATCTCCGGATTGTCCATCGGCACCGCCGCCGAATAGACCGCCACGTCGGCGCCCTGCACATGGGCCGCCTTATGCCCGAAATGCACCTTGGCCCCCATATCCTGCAGGCGTTCGGTAACGTCGGAAGGCTTCAGGTCGGTTCCCGAGACCTTGTAGCCGAGGGAAAGCAATACGGCCGCGATGCCGCTCATGCCCGCACCGCCGATGCCGATGAAATGCACCCGCTTCACATTGCCCAAAGCCTGGTTCGGTTGGTATTTCATTTTTTTCACGCCAAGATCCTTTTCACCACAAAGAGCACAGAGGACAACGAGTTTGAACATTTGAAGATTCGTTCCCCTTTTCGATTTTCTCCGTGCTCTCCGTGTCCTCCGTGGTTCAAATGGTCTTTCATTGCTTTTCCGCCAGTTCCAACAACCCCTTGGCGATCTCGGCCGCCGCCTGGGGTTTGGCCAGACGTCCGGCCGCCTCGCCCATCCCCTTAAGCCGCTCCCCGTCGTTCAGGAGGGAGATCACTGTCCGGGCCAGTTTTTCTTCGTTTAGCTCTTTTTCGGTAATCACGAGAGCCGACCCAGCCGCTTCCAAGGTCCTCGCATTCCTCTCCTGGTGCCCGGAAGCGTGCGGATAAGGAATAAGGACCGCCGGCAATCCGCGGCTTAGGATCTCCGCGCAGGTGATCGCCCCCGCCCTCGCCACGACCAGGTCCGCGGCCCCGTAAGCCTCGTGGATGTTGCCGAAGAAAGGCCTCAGGACCGCCTTGAGGGGGCACTTGTCCAGTTGGTCCACCGTCTTGCGGTAGTCGTCCCATCCCGTCATCATCAGCACCTGCACCGGCTGTTCCCCTTCCCCCAGGAACCGGATCACGTCGGTCATGCATTGGTTCAGGGCGCGCGACCCTTGGCTCCCGCCCAACATCAACACCGTCGGGGTCTGTGGATGCAGACCGAAGCTCCTCCTCGAAGTCTCCTTCTCGGCCGTCACGATCTCTTCCCGCACCGGTATTCCCGTCCATTGGGTCCTCCCTTTGGAAAAGTGTTGTAGAGTGCCTTGAAACCCGACGAAAACCCTCCTTGCGAAAACGGATGAGAAACGGGCCGCCAGGCCCGGCACGACATTCGGTTCGAACAGCGCCACCGGGATCCCCCGGAAGGCCGCCGCCAGCGAAACCGGCACCGACACGTAACCCCCGGTGGAAAGCACCACCTGGGGCGAGAAACCCGCCAGGACCCTGCCTGCTTGGGAAAGGGACCTCAAAAGGTCGAAGGGAAAGGTGAGCAACCGAGCGCCCAGCGTCCTCGGAAAAGGCACGGCCCGGACACCCTCGAACGCAAAGCCCGCGTCCGGTACCCAGCGTGATTCCAAACCCTCGGTCTTGCCTACGAAAAGCACCTGCGCCTCCTTTTGGTTCCCCAACTCCCGGGCCACCGCGATGCCCGGGAAGATGTGCCCGCCCGTCCCCCCGCCCGTGATGATCACCTTGGTCACGCTCCCACCGCCTGGGCAGGACCCAGCGGCGACGGGAGCTTCATGCCCCGCGAGATGTTGAACAGGATCCCGATGGAGGTGAGCGTGAAGACCATGGAGGATCCGCCGTAGGAGATGAGGGGGAGGGGAATGCCCTTGGTAGGCAAAAGTCCCGTCACCACCCCCAGGTTCAGGATCGCCTGAAAGCCGATGAGACCTGTGATCCCCGCCGCCAGGAGGGAAGAAAAAAGGCCGTTCTCCCGGGTGCTGGCGAAGGAGGACACCTTGAAGCCGCGCAGGATGAAGACCGCGAAGAGGAAGACCAAGGTCCCCGCCCCGATCCAGCCCATCTCCTCGGCGATGATGGCGAAGATGAAATCCGTATGGGGCGCAGGGAGGTAGAAAAGCTTCTGGGTGCTGTTGGAAAGTCCGACCCCCACCGGGCCCCCGTTCCCCACAGCGATGAGGCTCTGGATGAGCTGGAAGCCGGTCCCTTGGGGGTCCTCCCAGGGGTTCAGGAAGGCCGTGATGCGCTTCATCCGGTAACTGGCCGATTCCACCAGGAAGATGAAGACCGGGATGAGGATGGCCAAGGGCACCAGGAAGTAGGTCCATTGGACCCCGGCCAGCAACAGGAGCAGCAAAGTGGCCATGGCCAGGAGGACCGCCGTCCCGAAGTCATGTTGTTTCTCGAGCAGGGCCATGCAGACGCCCAGGATGACCAGGTAGGGCACCAGCCCGGAAAGTTGGGCCAGGGCCTGGCGGCGCCGGTCCAGGGAATCGGCCAGGTAGAAGATGAGGGCGATCTTGAGCACTTCGGAGGGCTGGAAGGAGAAAGGGCCCAGCCGGAACCAGCGTTGGGCGCCGCCCACGGTCTTGCCGATCCCCGGAACGCAGACCAGGGCCATGAGAAGGATGGAAACAAAGAGGGCCGGGATGGCCAGGGCCCGCAAACGCTCCAGGTCCACCCGGGAGGCCAGGAACATGCCCGCGCACCCGACCAGGACCCAAAGGAGCTGGCGTCCGAAGAAGTAATAGGAATTGCCGTAGCGGTCATGGGCCAGGATGGCCGAGGCGCTATAGATCATGATGAGCCCCACCGTCACCAGGATCAGGGTGAGCAGGAACATCAGGAAATCCGGCGAAGATTTTTCTTTCGTCTTAAAGCCCAACTTTTTCCCTCCAACGGGTCACGTCATTAAGGTCCCGGGGCGCAAGGCCACGGCGGCGTCCGGGGCCATCAGGCCCCCGCGTTCATCCCTTCGTTCGGATTCCGAGCAGAGTGTTGGAGGTGTTGGAAAGGTGTTGAAAAGCGTTGCTGTCAGAATCCGAACGTAAGGATGAAAGCCCTCCTTTTCCTAAGATCGGCTGACAGCTAGCCGCTGACAGCTTTCAGCTCCGACCATCGAACGGCCAAAACGTCAAAACCAGACCTCAAACTCCGGCAGGACTTTTACCCGCCTTCGTTTGGCGCATCTTCTCCACCACGGCCTTGAACTGCCGGCCACGGTCCTCATAGTTCTGGAACATGTCGAAGCTGGCGCATCCGGGCGAGAACAGCACCACCCCGCCCTTTTCCGCCGCCGCGAAAGCCCCATTGACCGTCTCTTCCAAGGTCCCCGATTCCACCACGGTGGCCGCCGGGGACAATTGCCGGACCACCTTGGACTTGCATTCGCCGAAAGCCACCACCCGGGTGACCTTCTCCTTGATCTGGGGGATGAGCTTGGTGAAATCCCCTTCCTTGTCGCGGCCGCCCAGGATCAGCACGATGGGCTTTGGGAAGCTCTGGAGCGCCTTCTCCACCGAGTCCACGTTGGTGCCCTTGGAATCGTTGATGAACCGAACCCCCTCCACTTCGCCGGCGTTCTCCAGCCGGTGCTCGACCCCCTGGAACTCCGAAAGGGTCCGGGCGATGTCGTCGTCCTTCACGCCGCAGAGGGAGGCCATCAGGGCCGCCGCGCAGGCGTTCTCCAGGTTGTGGGGCCCGGGGATCTTGAGTTCGGAAGCCGGGATCAAAGGACGGCCCAGGAGCTCGATGTGGTCTCCGACCACGTAACAGCCAGGCTTCGCGGCGCCCCGGTCCCCTGGAAAGCCGAAGTAATAGAGAGGGCCTTTTGCCAGGCTGGAGAGAATAGGGGTGTACTTGTCCGAAGCGTTCAAGATGGCCGAATCGCCGCCCTTCTGGTTCTCAAAAATGCGGCCCTTGGTCTCCACATAGGCCTGCATGCCGTCATGGCGGTCCAGGTGGTCGGGGGTGACGTTCAGGATGGCGGCCACATTGGGCCGGAACTCCTCGATGGTCTCCAATTGGAAGCTCGAGACCTCCAAGACCGCCCAATCCTCGGCCGAGAGTTCAAAGACCGTCTCGGCAAAAGCCTTTCCGATGTTCCCGCACGCGACGGCCTTCTTGCCCCCGCCGTTGATCATCGCCGTGAGCAGCGTCGTGGTGGTCGTCTTGCCGTTGGTACCGGTCAGGGCGGCGATGGGGGCCTGGCAATAACCGAAGGCCAGCTCCATTTCGCCGATCACGGGCAATCCCTTGGAGCGGGCAGCCTCCAGCACCGGATGGCCATAAGGGACACCCGGCGAGACCACTACCATGTCGCAGGCCAGGACCGTCGAGGGTTGGACCCCTCCTAGGACCAGTTTCGTATGGGGCAGGTCTTTGGCCTTCTCGATCCAGGCGGCGAGCTTCTCGGGGGTCTTATCGTCCAGGATCGTCACATGGCCCCCGTGGACCGTGAGAAGGCGCGCGGCGGCCAACCCGGACCTTCCCAGGCCGATCACCGCCACTTGTTTTCCATGTACGTAGTGCATAAAAACCCTCAGGTCCTTTTCACCGCGAAGATGCGAATGTTTTGTTCTTGTTCGTCTTTTCGGCTTCTTTTCACTTCGCTTCCCTTCGCGTCTTCGCGGTAATTCCTCTTCTTTAACGGAGTTTCAGCGTCGACAAGGTGACCAGCGTCAGGATGATGGCCACGATCCAGAAACGGACGATCAGCTTGCTCTCGGGAACGCCCGAAAGCTCGAAGTGATGGTGTAGGGGGGCCATCTTGAAGACCCGCTTGCCGCTCATCTTGAAGGAGGTGACCTGGATGATGACCGAGAGGGCTTCCGCCACGAAGATGCCGCCCACGATCAGGAGAAGCGATTCCTGCTTGACCAAGACCGCGACCGTCCCCAAAAGCCCGCCTAAGGCCAGGGACCCGGTGTCGCCCATGAAGACCTGGGCCGGCGGGGCATTGAACCAGAGGAAACCCAGCCCGGCCCCCACCAGCGCCGCGCAAAGGACCGTCAGTTCTCCGGCCCCGGGCACATTGATGATCTTGAGGTATTCGCTGAACTTGACGTTGCCCACCACGTAGGTGATGACCACGAAGGCCATGGCCGCGAAGGTCGTGCAACCGATGGCCAATCCGTCCAGCCCGTCGGTGAGGTTCACCGAATTGGAGGCGCTGACGATGACCAACACGGCGAAGAGCGGATAAAGGGTGTCCAGGTTCAGGGGATGCTTGAAGAATGGAACGGTGATCGATGTCTTCAGGACGAAGTCGTCAGGCATGGCGTCCAGATAGCCATAAACGATGAGGATGGCCCCCAGGGTCTGAAGGACCAGTTTCCAGAAGCTGGGGATGCCCCGGCTCTTCCCGATGCCCTTGAGCTTCATGTAGTCGTCGGCGAAACCGAGCAGTCCGTACCAGACCAGGGCGAAGAAGGCGATCCAGAGGAACTTGGAATCCCACCGCACCCACAGCAGCATGCTCAGGCCCAGGGTCACCAGGATCAGGATCCCGCCCATGGAGGGGGTGCCCGCCTTCTTCGAGTGGGAGGAGGGGCCGTCGCTCCGGATCTTCTCGCCCATCTGGGCGGAGCGGATGCGCTCGATGATGGCCCGGCCCAGTAGCAGGCAGAGCAGGAAGGCCGTAAAGGCGGCGTAGACGCTCCGAAAGGTCACATAGCGAAAGACGTTGAACCCGTGGAAGTGGTTCGACAACGGGTAGAGGAGGTGGTAGAGCAATTAAAAGCCCTCCAGGACGCGTTCGAGCTTCATTCCCCGGGAAGCCTTCAGCAGCACCGCGTCGCCCTTTTGGGAGGAGCGGCGCAAGAAAGCCCGGGCCTCGTTCACGTCCTCGAAGACCTGGGCCTTTTCCTTCCGCGGATGCTCCAGGCGCTCGAAGGCCCGTCCCATCCGGGGCCCCACCAGCACCACCCGGTCGATGGAGGTCTCCAAGGCCCGCTTCACGATCCGGTAGTGGGTCTCGGGCGAGAACTCGCCCAACTCCAGCATGTCCCCCAGCACGGCCCACTTGCGCTTGGGGCCCTGCATGCGGTCGAAGGTCAGGAGCGCCGCCTCCATGGAGGTCGGGGAGGCGTTGTAAGCGTCGTTCACGAAAAGGATCCCGTTCAAGTTCTTGATCTCCATGCGCATGGGGGCCTGGGACCGGAAGGAGGCGAGCCTCTGGACCAGTTTCCTCAGGGGAAGGCCCAGGGCGAGTCCCGCGGCGACCGCCGCCGTGGCGTTGGAGACGTTGTGGAGGCCGGGCATGTGCAGTTCGGCCGGGACCCGTTCACCCTGGGCGGCGATCTCGAACCGGGTGCCCAAGCCTTCCGATTCCAGGTTAAGGGCCCGCACTTGTCCCAGTTTCAACCCGAAGGTGACCACGTTCTCCACGTTCGTCCTCAACAAGGCATCGTTGGCGTTCAAGATATTCCTTCCCCCTTCACGTAAATGAGCGGCGATCATCATCTTTTCCCGGGCCAGCTGCCGGCGGTCCCGGAAGAACTCCAGATGGGCTTCCCCGATGCGCGTCACCACCGCCACATCGGGCCGGGCGATATCCGAAAGCCCCTCCATCTCGCCCGGATGGTTGATGCCCAGTTCCACCACCGCCGCTTGATGACCCTTTTCCAACCGCAGGAGGGTCAGCGGCAGCCCCCAATGGTTGTTCAAATTCCCCTCGGTCTTAAGGACCCTCCGGGACCCTTCCAAGAGCCAGGCCGTCATATCCTTGACGGTGGTCTTGCCCACGCTTCCCGTCACCGCGACCAGCGGACCTCCCCATTGGAGGCGCTGGGAACGTCCCAGGTCCCCCAAGGCCCGGGTGGTATCCGCCACCAGGACCTGGGGCACCTTGGTCGTCACCCTCTTCGTGACCAGGACCGCCGCGGCCCCTTTCTCCGCCGCTTCCTTCACGAAGCGGTGCCCGTCGAACCTCGCCCCCCGGATGGCCGTGAAAAGGTCTCCCTTTTTCACGTTACGGGTGTCATGCACCACGCCTTTCACCACCCTGTCGGGATCGCCCACCATCCGCCCGTTGGTCAGGGCGGCCACTTCCCTCAAGGTCCACGGCAACAACTAAAAACCCCTTTTCACCGCGAAGACGCGAAGATCGCGAAGAAAAACAAAAAGGATCCCGGCCCGAACCCAAGAAGGTTCAATCATTTTTATTCCTTGCTTCGCGGACTTCGCTTCTTCGCGGTAAAAGCCTTTTCAGTATCGTTTTCGCGACCTCCCGGTCGTCGAAATGGATCTTCTTGTTCCCCAGGATCTGGTAGGTCTCGTGGCCCTTTCCGGCGATGAGGACCAGATCCCCGGCACGCGCCTTGGACAGGGCCAGACGGATGGCCGCCCCCCGGTCCTGCTGGACGAAGACCCGCTGGTGTCCATTGCGTTGGAGACCCGCGGGGATGCCCTTCACGATCTGCTTCAGGATGGCCTTGGGATCCTCCGTCCTCGGGTTATCCGAGGTGACCACGGTCAGGTCCGCCAGTTGGGCGGAGATGCGACCCATCAGGGGACGCTTGGTCCGGTCCCGGTCCCCACCGCAACCGAAGACCGAGATGAGCTTTTGGTCCGGCGTCTCCAGGATCTCCCGGGCGGCGGTCAGGGCTTGTTCCAAGGCATCGGAGGTGTGGGCGTAATCGACCAGCACGGTGAAGTCCTGCCCCGCGTTCACCTTTTCGAAGCGGCCCGGCACCGCGGGGGCATGTTCCAGGCCCCTTTGCAGGGCCGTCCAGGAAAACCCCAGTTCCCTCAGGACCGCCACGGCGGCCAGGGCGTTGTAAATATTGAAGAGACCGGAGATGGGCGCTTCGAAGGGATGGCCCTGGACGGAAAAACGGATATGGCCCGGACGGTGGTCCACGTCCTTCGCCTGATAGCGGCAGGGGGTCTCGATCCCGTAACCCACCCCCTTCTTCCCCAGGGCGCGCAGGAGTTTTTTTCCATGAGCGTCGTCCGCGTTGGCGACCCGGGCCCGGATGGTCGGGAACTGGGTGAAAAGCCTCTTCTTGGCGGCGAAGTAATGGGCGAAATCCTTGTGGTAATCCAGGTGATCGCGGCCCAGGTTGGTGAACGCCGCCCCCCGGAACTCGATGCCCTTCACGCGGCCCATGTCCAGGGCGTGGGACGACACTTCCATGACCGCCCAGGAACAACCGGCTTTCCGGGCCTGGGCGAGCAGTTGGGCCAGGACCAGGGCGGAAGGGGTCGTGTTGTTCGCCTCGATCCGTTTGGACCCGACCTCATAGGCGATGGTCCCGAACAAAGCGGTCTTCTGTCCCGCGGACCGCAGGAGCGAACGGATGAGGAAGGTGGTGGTGGTCTTGCCCTTGGTCCCCGTCACGCCGATGACCTTCACCTTTTGGGAGGGGGCACCGTAGAAGCGATGGGCCACCCGGGCCAAAGCCGCCCGGACTTCGGGCACCACGAACTGGGGGACTTGTAGGCCGTCGATCGCCCGCTTTTCCACCAAAAGGGCGGCCGCCCCTTGGGCCACGGCCTCCTTCGCGAATTCCCGGCCGTCGGCTTTGGCGCCCGGCACGGCGATGAAAAGATCGCCTTTCTTGACGAGTTTGGAATTCTCGGCCACGCCCCTGAGCGTCGGATCCCCCGGGGCCCCTTGCAGGGAGCCCTTCAACCCTTTGATCAATTGGTGGAACCTCACGAGTGTCCTCCCGGTCCCAGGCCCCGGGTGTCGGCCACGGGGATATCGCAGGCCAGGTCGCAGGGACTATTGGGTTCCACGATCCGTCCGGCGGGCGGGAATTGGGAACGGACCACCCCTTCGCCCCGGAAATTGATCTTCAATCCCAAAGGAGCCAGCAACGCCAGGGCCTGCCGTTTGGTCTTGCCCCTCAGGTCCGGCATGGGTCCCTTGGCCTGGGCCTCCTCCACCTCGCCCATGGTCAAGAGGACCTTGAAATGGGCCAGGTCCTGCGAGGGCAGGGGCGAACCCGGGGTGGCCGACTGCACCGCCACCCGCTTGCCCTTGCCGTTGAAGACCACGCGGATGCCGTTCCGGCCGGCGAGCCACTTGCATTGCTCCTGGGTGAGCCCCACGAAGGCGGGGATGGAGGCGCCTTGACGCGCATCCACTTCCACCGGCGCCTCGTCCTTGCCCGGCACCAAGGCATAGGCCAGGGCGCGCTTGGCCACTTCCTTGAACACGGGACCGGCGGTGTAGCCGCCCCAGTAGATGCCCCGGGGGTCGTCCAGGGAGACATAGATGACGTATTTGGGGTCCTCGGCGGGGACGAAACCGACGAAGGAGGAAACATAGTTCCAGCGGGAGTAATGGCCGTTCATGAACTTGTAGGCCGTCCCGGTCTTCCCCGCGATGTCGTAGGCGGGAAGGTCCACGGCGGTCCCCGTCCCTTTCTTCACCACCCAGCGCATCAGGGCGGTCATGCGCTCCGCCGTCTCGGTCGAGACCACCCGCCGGATCCGGCGGGGTTTGAACTCCTTCACCACTTGGCCCGAGGGAGTCTCCAGGCGCTTGACCAGGTAGGGGCGCATCATCACCCCCTTGTTGGCGATGGCCGCATAGGCGTCGAGGACCTGCATGGGCGAGGCCGAGACCTCGTAGCCATAGGGGATGGTGGTCATGGAAAGACCGCTCCATTCGGAGACCGGCCGGAGCTTGCCCGCAGCTTCGCCGGGCAGGTCCACGCCCGTGGGCGTCCCGAACCCGAACTTCTTGGCGTACTCGTAGAGCTTTTCCTTGCCCAGCTTGGCGCTGACCTTGACCATGCCGATGTTGCTGGAATAGCCGAAGATCTCCCGGAAGGTGAGCCAGCCGTGCTTTTCGTGGTCGGAGACCACGCGGCCGTAATCGGTGTGGTAGGCGCCGTTCTCGCAGAAAAACTTGTCGTCCTCCTTCACCACGCCCTCCTCCAGGACCCCCGAGGCGGCGATGAGTTTGAAGGTGGAGCCGGGCTCGAAGGAATCGTTCACCATGCGGTCGCGCCAGACCCCGGTGGAGAAGTCCTTATAGTGGTTGGGGTCGTAGTTGGGGAAATCGGCCAGGGCCAGGATCTCGCCCGTTTTGGGGTCCATCACCGCGATGGAGGCGGCCTTGCAGCGGTATTTCTCGTAGGCCTTCTGGAGCTCGACCTGGGCGATATGCTGGATGGTCTTGTCCAGCGTGGTCACCACGTTGAGCCCGTCCACGTTGGCCGTCTTCATCTTGTTGTCGGCCAGCACGACCCGCCCCCGGGCGTCCCGTTCGGTCATGACCAGCCCCTTCTTGCCCGTCAGGGAGGCGTTGTAGCGCTTTTCCAGGCCGTCCAGCCCCTGGTTGTCCAGCCCCGCGAATCCCAGCGCGTGGGCGGCCATCTCGTGGTCCGGATAGAAGCGGCGCTGTTCCCGGGTGGCCTCGACCCCCTCGAGCTTCAGGTTCTCCACCGCTTCCGAACGTTCATAGGGCACTTGGCGTGCGATCCAGACGAAGGAACGGTCGCCGGAAACCTTGGCGAGCATCTCGGCGTAGGAACTGCCCAGGGCCTGGGCCAGGGCCCGGGCGGTCCCCGATTTGTCCTGGATCTGGTTCGGATGGGCGCAGACGTTGAAGAGGTCGATGTTCATGGCCAGCAGGTCGCCCGATCGGTCCTCGATCATGCCGCGGGAAGCCCGGGTCTCCTTGGGGGAATATTGCTGGTGATAGGCCATGCGGTGGAATTCGGCGTGTTTGAGGATCTGGAGATAGGCCAGCCGGGCCTCCACCGCCAGGATGGATAGCAGGACCACCCCCTCCACCAGGAGGATCCTTTTCTGCACCGGGTTGTAGTTCCTTATCGAGCCCATGGCCTCACTTGCCGTTCCAGCGTTTCATCCAGCGGTCCCAAAAGGCGAGCCAGCCCGGGGCCCCCTCGCCGTCCTCCTCCAGGATCACGATCTGGTCGGAGCGGGGCGTCACCATCCCGAGTTTTTCCCGCGCCACCTGCTCGGTGCGGGAAAGGCTGTTCACGTCATGCATCCGGTACTTCAGGTAGTAGTATTCGTTCGTCAGCTGTTGCTTCTGCTGCCGCAGGCCCTGGACCTCGTAACTGAGCTTCACCACCTGCATGTGGAGCCAGACATAGAGGAACAGGAAAAGGCTCAAGCCCCCGATCCCCCAGACCGTCCCCCGAAAATCCCGGCGTTTGACCGCCTTGGCCAGGTTGCCCCGCCAGAAGAGACCGGCGTCCAGGATCTCCCCGGCCTTCCGCATCCCGACATTCAATGTTTCGACGCTTTCCATGCCGGCCTATGCCTTCGAGGGAACGGCGGCAGGAGGTAGTTTTTCGGCCACGCGCAACTTGGCGCTGCGGGCCCGTGGGTTCTGTTCCAGTTCGGATTCGGAAGCCGTGACGGGTTTTCGGGTGAGGATCTTCAAGGAAGCCTTATGGCCGCACGCGCATTGGGGAAGGTCCCGGGGACAGAGGCAATCGACGGCCTCGTCCTGCATGAAATGCTTGACGATGCGGTCCTCCAGGGAATGGAAGGTAATGACGGCCAGACGGCCCCCGGGCTTGAGCGCCGAAAGGGCGCTTTTCAGACCTTTTTGGAGGACTTCCAGTTCACGGTTCACTTCGATGCGAAGGGCTTGGAAAAGACGGGTCGCCGGGTGCTTTTCGCCGGGCTTCTTGCCGGAAGGGACAATGCGCTGCGCCAGGGCCGCGAGTTGGCCCGTGGTCTCGAAGGGTTTTTGGACCCGGTCGGCCACGATGGCGCGGGCCAGGGCCCTCGCTTTGGCCTCCTCGCCAAATTCAAAGATGATCTTGGTCAGCTCTTGTTCGGAATAGGTGTTGACGACCCAGGCCGCGGTGTGTCCCGCGTGCTGGTCCATGCGCATGTCCAAAGGACCGTCATGTCCGAAGGAGAAACCCCGCTCGGGGGTGTCCAATTGAAGGGAGGATACGCCAATATCCATCAACACGCTGTCGACCTCGCTGATCGAGAGATCCTTCAGCACCCACAGGACGTCGGCGAAGTTAGCCTTGAACAGGGAGACCCGAGGGTCTTTCCTGAGTGCTCGGCCAGCGTGTTGTAAGGCATCGGCGTCCTGGTCCAACCCGACCAAACGGCCCTTCGGCAGGAGCTTCAAGAGCTCGCTCGAGTGGCCGCCCATCCCGACCGTCATGTCCAGCACCACCCCGTCGGGCGGGGGCGACAACCACTCCACGGCTTCCCTCAAAAGGACAGGAACGTGGGGAACGTCAGCTTTCAAAACGGGCCGCGGCTTCGTCCTCGTCCGTCACGATGTCGAAGACGCTGAAGGCCCCGACCAACTTGAAGAGATTGGCCACATAGGGGATCAAGGAGGTCAATTTGATGTCGCCGCCCAGGTCGCGGAAGCGGCGGTTGCGGTCCGCCAGGAGCGCGATGGCGCTCAGGGAAACGTGGCGCACGCGCCGGAAATTGAGGACCACCCGGCACTTGTTCTCCAGGACCAGGCTGTTGAGGACGCGGACCAGGTCCTCCATGTCGGAAAGGCCCAGGTCGCCCGAAAGGCGCAGCACGGTCACGGTGTCGGTCTGCGTTGAAACGGCCACGGTCCCCTCCCTTTCCCTACGCCGAAACGGCGGTCGAAGCTTTTTGTTCCAGGAGTTCGGCCAAGGTCCTCGCCTTGCCGAACAACCCATCCACACCCATGGCGCGGAACAGGTGCGCCAACCGGCCGTTCAGGCCGACGATGCGGAGATCCCCCCTCTTGAAGCGCACATGGTTCCAGTGATTGACGAGGGTCCCCACCCCCTTGGCGTCCATTTCGGCGACGCCGGTCATCTCCAGGACCACATGCCGGTAACCCTTGTTGATCAAACGATCGATGGCCGTCCCCAGCCTTTCAAAATCCTCGCTCGTCAGGTCCCCATCGACATGGACCAGCGAAAAATGCTCACGGACCTCGATCCCGATGTTCATTTCCCCACCCCGGTCAAAGGTTCAAGGATTGAATTCCCTTGTCCGAAAGCTTCTGCCCCAGCATCTCCAGCGACTGGGAGGTCTGGGCGTGATACCCTTCATGCCGCGCCTTGTCCCAGATCTCGATGCGGTTCAGCATCCCCGCGATGACCACGGCCTTCGCGAGCCCCGCCTCCTTGCGGAGGACCGGCGAGATGGTGATGCGCCCCTGCGGGTCCACCTCCACCTCATCGGTGGCCTTGAGCACCGTGCGTTGGAACTGCCTCACGTCCGCGTTCAAGGTGTCCAGCGAAGAGAGCTTCTCCTCGATCTTCTTCCATACATCCATCGGATAAAGGAACAGGCATTGGTCGAACCCCAAGGTCAGCACCAGGGGCGATTCGTGGTCGTTCTTAAGCTGCTCCCGGAAGCGGGCCGGGATGCTCAGGCGGCCTTTGTCGTCGAGGGTGTTGTGAAAGATCCCGCGGAACATGCTTCCCACTTTCCAAAGAACCAACCGCCTTGAAGGGCGGGTCCAAAATGTCATTTTTATGCGGGAATATAAGGGTTTCTGTTAAAAACCACTTTATCCCACTGTTTACCACTTTGACCCATTATCTACTTGTTTTCCCCACCGTCAATTACTTTTCGCTTAAAAATTAGGGAATTTACATTGGTTTAGAGGGGTGGGAGCCAGCTAAACTGGAACGATTTTCATGGTTTTTAAGGGGATCCAAGTGAATCAACACCCAAGACTTAAAAAGGCTAAAAATGGCTTATTTTTAATGTTTTTTGGGAGTTTTGGGCTTCTGGCCGGATGTCGGGAGCCTCAGTTGGTGACCCATCCCTTGGACCACCCGCTTCCCACTCAGGCCATCGTGAAAGGATCGGTTTTCGAGGTCCAAAAAGCGATCGAAGCCCTTTGGGAAGAACACCCGGAGGGTATCTTCACTGAAGGTCTCATCCCACCTCCTCCCTATGAACTTTATTGGAGGGGAAAGAGGCATCCGTCCGCCATCACGATCTTCAAGGAAGTGATCAACGAGAACGATGTCTATGTGAGCTGTGGGGGAAAAGCCATTTGCCGGACCCAGGTCTACACCGACCGCTATGGGCATCCGCTGGACCTCACGGAGGACATCCAGGTCCATCTCATTCCCCAAGGGTCGGATGAAACCCTGGTGAAGGTTATCGGCATCGGGACCCGGGTCCTGCTCGAGGATCGCTATTGGTGGGGCGGGAGAAAGGGAAGGTCCTGGACCATCCCGGTGGAGGCGACCACACAAGAGGAGAACCAGGTCCTGGAACGGATCCAGGAAATGACCGGCAAAGGGTGACCCTTAAGGAACGGTGACGGTCGCAACGGGAACAGGCTCCGACCGTTCCCTGGCGTTGTTCTTCATCAGTTCGAGGAGCATGCTCAACATCAAAAATGCCAAGATCGCAAGACCGCCCAAGATAAGGACGCTCTTCTGTTTCTCACCCAACCGGTCCCCTTCCGGCTTCCGTTTCCTGGGCTTGGCCGCCAAGTCGGTCCAACAGTTGGTGCAGAACTTATCATTGGCGCTGGTTTGATTGCATTTCGGACAAACGATCATAGGTCTTCCTTTTCATCCTCGGGTCAGGACGCGGCCGACCGCGTCCTTCCAACCGGCCCAAAGTCTTTCCCTTTTCGAGCCCTTCATTTTCGGTGTGAATCGTTTATCCGTCTTTCGGATATGGGGGACCCGGGCGCCCGGACCCCAAAGGTCCACACCCAGGCCAGCCAGGGCCGCGGCGCCCAGCGCGGTGGTCTCCACCATTTTAGGACGGTCGATGCGCACGTTCAAAATGTCCGCCTGGAATTGCATGAGCAGGTCGTTCTTGCAGGCCCCCCCATCCACGCGCAACTCCCTTAAGCGCATCTTCGAATCCCTCACCATGGCGTCCACCAGGTCCTTCGTCTGGTAGGCGAGCGATTCCAGCCCGGCCCGCACCACATGTTCCCGCTTCGTGCCCCGGGTGATCCCGATCAAAGCACCCCGGGCATGGGGATCCCAATAGGGTGCGCCCAATCCGACGAAAGCCGGGACCAGGTAGACCCCACCCGTATCCGGGACCTTTCGGGCCAAGACTTCCGATTCAGGCGAGGTTTTGATGACCTGGAGCCCGTCACGCAGCCACTGAATGGCGGCCCCTCCGATGAAGACCGCACCTTCCAGGGCATAACAAGGCTGTCCATGAGGGTCACAGGCGAGGGTGGTCAGGAGCTTGTTCTTGGAGAGCAGGAATTGCTTCCCCAGGTTGAGCACGAGGAAACAACCGGTGCCATAGGTGTTCTTCAGGGTCCCGGGCGTATGGCAGCCCTGTCCAAAAAGGGCGGCTTGCTGGTCACCGGCGATCCCGCTGATCTCGATGCCTCCACCCAGATAGCTCTTCTTGGAGGTCTCGCCGAACCTTCCGGCGGAAGGATGGACCTTCGGGAGGATCGCCCGCGGGACATGGAGCAGCTTTAAAAGCTGGTCGTCCCATTGCTTGGTACGGATGTTGAATAAAAGGGTGCGGGAAGCATTGGTGAAGTCCGTCGCGTGGGAATGGCCTCCCGTGAGCTTCCATAAAAGCCAGCTATCGATGGTCCCGAAGGCCAGTTCCCCCTTGGCCGCACGTTTCGCAGCGCCCGGGACGTTCTGAAGGAGCCATTCCACCTTGGTCCCGGAGAAATAGGCGTCCAACACCAGCCCGGTCTTTTTCTGGAAAAGGCCCGCTCTCCCTTGGGCCTTCAATTGGTCGCAACGGTGGGCGGTACGACGGCATTGCCAGACGATGGCCTTGTGGATCGGTTTGCCGGTTTTCCGGTCCCAGAGGACCACGGTCTCCCGTTGGTTCGTGATACCGATCCCGGCGATCCGGGACGGCTTCACCCCGGCGCTTTTAAGGGCTTTCCGGCCTGTGGTTTCGACCGAATCCCATATTTCCAGGGCGTCATGCTCGACCCAACCCGGCTTTGGAAAATACTGGGTGAACTCCTGGTAGGCGCTTCCCACGACCTTGCCCGTCGGATCGAAAAGGTAGGTCCGGGTCCCTGTGGTCCCCTGATCGATGGCTAGGATCAATTTGGACATAAAATCTCCACCCAAAACATTTTCACAATAGAGGCCAAAGAGTAAAGCGGGGATCCGTCCCCATGGACCCCTATCCCAAAACCATCATTTTTTTAAATCGAAAAGGGCCGTTTTCAAACCCATTTTATTGAAGCGGAATTGCAAAGCCGTCCAAAGGCAACCCAACCCATATTTTGAGCTGCGAACGAAATTGATGGAAGAAGCCTCGGCGAAATACTTGGCCGGGCAAGTCACCTCGGCGATGCGGAAACCCTGGTAATGGATCTGGGAGAGCATTTGATTGTCGAAGATGAAATCATCCGAGTTCCTTTCCATAGGGATGGACTCCAGCACCCTGCGCGTGAAAGCCCGGTAGCCCGTGTGGTATTCGGAGAGCTTGGCGCCCATCAGGAGGTTCTGGGTGAGGGTCAGGAACCGGTTGCTGATGTATTTATAAAGGGGCATCCCCCCTTGAAGGGCTTGTCCGCCAAGGATACGGGAAGCCAGGACGGTGTCATAAAGCCCTGACCCCAGCATATAGGCCATGGCCGGGATGAGCTTGGGGTCGTATTGATAGTCCGGATGCAACATGATGACAATATCGGCCTTCAACTTGAGGGCGGCGGCATAACAGGTCTTTTGATTTCCTCCATAACCAAGGTTTTTGGGATGGATGATGGTCCTGATCCGCAACTTCCTGGCCAATTGGGCGGTTTCGTCCCGGCTCGCGTCATCCACCAGGATGATATCGTCCACAATGGTCCGATCGATCTCGTCATATGTCTTTTTCAGGGTCTTGGCGGCGTTATAGGCTGGCATGACCACCACGATCTTCTTTTTGTAGATCATAGATCCCCTAGAAATGAAATTAACGGATAGTTTTTAGTACCTGTCCATGGGTCAGTCCATTGCTGGAAAGGGCATTGCCCCCATGGATGGTCCTGGCCCCTTTAAGGTCGGTGAATTGGCCGCCCGCTTCCTCCACGCAGATCTTGATGGGAGCCACGTCGTAGGCTTTCACCACCGGGTCCAACATAGCTTCGACCTTCCCCTGGATGACCAAAGCATGGCCGAAGGCATCCCCGAAACCCCGGTCGTCGTAGCATTTTCCGATAAGGTCCGTCAGACGTTTTCGGTAAGAACGGGAGGTGAGCCGTAGCCCCCCATAGGTCAGGGTGCCATTCTTTAGGTCCTGGATCCTGGACACATGGGCCCTTTTCCCGTCCGCAAAACAACCTTGGCCCTTCGCCGCCCAAAGGGTACTCTTCAGGGCCGGAAAGTGGATGACCCCGGCCACCACCTCCCCTCTATATTCGAGCCCCAACAGGGTGCTCCAAAAGGGAATGCCCCGGATGAACTGCCGGGTGCCGTCCACGGGATCGATCCACCATTTGAAATCGTTTTTGGAGCTTTTATCCCAGCCGAATTCTTCCCCGCAAAGCTGGTGATCCGGGAAAGCCTTGGCCAGCATGCCCCGAATGACCTTTTCGGCTTCCCGGTCGGCCCGGGTCACGGGCGAGCGGTCCACCTTCTTGATGACCGGAACGTTCTTTTGGAAATAACGCAGGGCCCGCGCGCCCCCCGCTTGGGCGGCCTTCCGGGCGACGGACAGGAAATATCGGAGTTCTTGGGCGGAAAAGGTGGTTTTCATGGGGCCATTCTACAAGGAAGAAGAAGGCCTAAAAACAAAAAGCCCCCGGGAACCCCAGGGGCTCATGGCCTTTCATTGTCCGACCCTGAACCTTCATTCCAGGGTGGACAAACCGTTCCATTTGAAAACCTTCAAAAACCAGCGGTAGCCCGTATCACCCTCGGACCTCGGCTTGGGGTCGAGACAACCCCTGAATCCACGCACCTTCGCTTCCAAAGGGCGGTCGTTTTACATCATCGCCTTGCCGCGGATATTAATGTTCTTCTTTTTGCCATCCTTATCCACTTCGGCGGCTTTCTTGGGGATCAGGACGTCACCGGGATAGACCTCGCCGGTCAACTCCAGTTGTTTGCCCACGTACTCGGCGAAAGCCGAGGCTGGGAAGGCCAGGACATAAAGTTTCTTATCGACCAGCAATCCCGCCGGGCTCCCGCTCTTGAGGCATTCAGTGCCGCACTTTTTCATTCCCATATGGTCATTGCCGGTCTCGTTATCCCCGAGATAGCAGGCCACATCCACCAAAGTACCGGTCAAGGTGGCTTTCTTGGCCCCCCCATCCTTATCCATGTCATGCGCCCGGACCATCGTCCCGGCGGCCAAAATTGTCAGGCCCAAGGCCATCACCCATGCTTTTCTCACAGAATCCCTCCGAAATGAAATTCCAGCCCCCTTTATTACGCCACCACCCACGGGGAAGTTTCAAGTTAGACGCATGATCTCCGCTTCCGCTCCCGGAAATTCCTTCAACAAGAGGTCCCGGGACCCCAACTGGAAGTCCTCGAAATCGAAGCCTGGCGCCACCGTCGTCCCCATCAAGGCGAACCTCCCGCCTTCCTTCAAATAGCCCCCGAACCAAGTACCTGCGGGGACCACCCATTGGACCGTCTGCCCCATCCCAAGGTCGGACCCTAAGACGACCTTCCGCCAATTCCCCCCATTCTCCAAAAGGACCCAGGTCACCGGGTCCCCCAGGTAAAAGTGGAAGATCTCGTCCGAACCCAACCGATGCATTTTGGAAACCGCCCCCGGGACCAGCATGTAATAAATGGCGGTCGAATAATGGCGGCTAGGCTGATGGCCCGGGATGAGGGACGGCCCCCGGTAGGTCTCGCAGAAATAGCCTCCTTCCGGATGGGGCTTTAGGTCGAGCAGATGGATCAGTTGTTCCGCGGTCAAGGAAGGGATGTTCAAACGCCGAAATCCACACCGATGCGCTTGGCGGCCAGGACCCACTCATGGTCCTTGGGCACGATCCGGGTCTTGCCGGCGGCGGTCTCCAAGGGCACCGAATCCATGGCTTGGTTCTTCAGGGAGACCATCCGGCCGAACCGGCCGTCCTTCACCAGTTCCAAAGCATGGACCCCGAAAAGGGTCGCCAATTTCCGGTCGAAGGCGGTGGGGGTGCCGCCCCGGACAATGTGGCCCAGCACGACCGATCGGGTCTCGATGCCCGATTTGGTCTCCAAGTGATGCGCCAGCTCCCGGCCGACGCCCCCCAAGCGGATCCTTCCCTTGGACCTGGGATTCGGGCGGTCCAATACCACTCCTCCACCCTTGGGATGGGCCCCTTCCGCGATGACCACGATACTGCTTTTTTTGCCGCGCTTACGGCGGTCATGGATGGTCTCCGCGACCTTCCACTCGTCATAGGGTAATTCGGGGAGGAGGATGATATCCCCTCCCGAGGCCATTCCCGCCCCCAGGGCCAACCACCCGGCATTGCGGCCCATGACCTCCACCACCATGACGCGGTGATGGGAAGCCGCCACGGTGTGCAGGCGGTCGATGGCTTCCGACGCCACCGATACCGCCGTGTCATAGCCGAAGGTCTGGTCGGTCCCCTCCAGGTCGTTGTCGATGGTCTTGGGAACCCCGACGATCTTGACCCCCATGCGGGCCAGTCGGTGGGCCACCGTCATGCTACCGTTGCCGCCCAGGATCACCAAGGCCTGGATGCCCAGGCGCCGCAGGCTCTGCGGGATCTCGGAGGCGCAATCCCGGAAGCGTGCCTTGCCCCGGACGGTGACCGGCATATGGAAGGGGTTGTCCTTGTTGGAGGAACCCAGGATGGTCCCCCCCAAGGTAAGGATGTTCGAGACGTCCTCCGGGGCCAGGACCTTCATGTTCTTCTCGACCAGGCCCCGGAAGCCATCCTGGATCCCCACGACGTCCATGCCCGAAAAGTTGGCGCTCTTGACCACTGCGCGGATGACCGCGTTCAACCCCGGGCAATCGCCCCCGGCGGTCAGGATGCCGATGCATCGGATCTTGGATCGGGCCATGGAATGCCGTTCTTCCTTATTGATAACCCAGCAAGGTGACCTCGAAGACCAGGTCGGCGTTGGGAGGGATCACGCCCCCCGCGCCCCGGGGACCATAACCCAGCGCCGAGGGGATGAGGAGCTTCCGCTTTTCGCCCACTTTCATGCCCTGGACGCCCTCGTCCCATCCCTTGATGACCTGGCCGACCCCCAAGGTGAATTCGAAGGGACGTCCCCGGTCCAGGGAACTGTCGAACTTGGTGCCGTTGGTCAGCCAACCGGTGTAATGGACGGTGACCTTCTTGCCCGCCGGGACCCCTTCTCCCGTTCCTTCCTGGAGGACCAGATAGCGGAGCCCGGAAGCGGTGGTGATGGTGGAAGCAGAAGCCGGGACCTCCAAGGGGCCGGACGGAGGAAAGCCCCCCCGCTTCGAACGAACCCAATAAAGGGCTCCGGCGGCCAGCATGATGACAAGGACGCCGATAACGAAACGCGTTTCCATGGGGCCGCCCTACTCGACGCCCAGGAGTTCCACATCGAAGATCAGGGTCGCGTTGGGTGGGATGACGCCGCCCGCTCCCCGTTCTCCATAGCCCAAGGAGGAAGGGATGGTCAGCTTACGCTTCTCGCCGATCTTCATGCCCTCCACACCCTCATCCCAGCCCCGGATGACCTGGCCGGCGCCGAGGTTGAACTGGAAAGGCTGGCCCCGGTCCACCGAACTATCGAACTTGGTGCCGTCCGTGAGCCAACCCGTATAGTGGACGGAGACCCGGTGGCCGGCCTTGGCGGCCTTCCCCTTGCCCGTCTTGAGGATCTGGTATTTCAAGCCATCGGCGGTGGTGACGACCTTGGCGGACTTGACGGTTTTCGTCTTGGCGACGGTCGTGGGGGCCGGGGTCGACGCGGGCGCGTCATCGGCCAGGACGGCGGCAGCAGGAATGGCAAGGCTGGCGGCAAGCAACAAGGTCTTCAGCATGGGTCCCTCCCTTGGATGGTGCGAAAGGCGAGAGTATAACCCATGGAAGTTGGAGTTTCATCCCGGTGCCGGACCAGCCCCTTCAGTCGGCGATGCGGGCCACCCGGATATTGTTATGGATGGTGCAGCCTCCCGCCACCCCATGGACCGCGGACTCGATATCCCGCTTGGTCGCGAAATCATCCACCACTCCCGAGAGGGAAACGACCCTGCTGCGGACCGTGACATGGATGCCCATGCCCCGGTTGCGGATGACGCGGCTGATATCCGCTTCCAATTCGACGTCCTTAGGATCCGAAAGATTGTGGTTGTCCATGACGTTCTCCTTTCAAAAGACCCCGCTTAAAAAGGTTACGCCTCTTGGGACAGGATTTCCACCGGCCATCCGGCCCTAAAATGGGCCCTTTCGACCCTCCGGGACCCTTGTTAAGATGCTCGACTTCGAACGGACTCCCTACTCAAGGTCAAATCATGGAACTCGCGCTGAAGGTCGAAAAACTCGCCAAAAGCTATACCCGCCGCATCCACAAGCCCGGCCTCTTGGGCTCGATCCAGTCCCTCTTTTCGGGCCGGACCGAGGACGTCCCCGCCGTGCGGGGGGTCTCCTTCACCATCGGCCGCGGGGAAAGGGTGGGATTGATCGGCGAGAACGGGGCGGGCAAATCCACCACCTTGAAGATGCTCACCGGCATCATCGTGCCCACCGGGGGCACCCTGGAGGTGCTGGGTCTTTTGCCCTGGAAGCAGCGCCGGGAACTGGCCCTCAATATCGGGGTGGTCTTCGGCCAAAGGCCCCAACTGCTCTGGGACATCCCGGTGCGCGAGACCTTCCGGCTCCTGAAGACCATGTATCGCATCCCCGAGGAGGTCTATCAGGTCACCTACTCCCAGGCGGTCAAACGTCTGGGCCTGGAGCCCCTGCTGGGCACGCCCGTGCGCCAATTGTCCCTGGGCCAGCGGATGCGTTGCGACCTGGCGGCCGCGCTCCTGCACGCACCCGCCGTCGCCTTCCTGGACGAACCCACCATCGGCCTGGACCTGTCGGTCAAGGAACAGGTCCGGGAGTTCATTGCGGACATGCAGGAACGTTTCGGGACCACCCTTCTTATCACCACCCACGACCTGAAGGACATCACCGAGACCTGCGACCGCCTCCTGCTCCTGGACAAGGGGACCTTGCTCTTCGACGGCTCCCTCAAGGCCTTCGAGACCCGTTTCGCCCGGGAATCCCGTATCGTGGCCGAACTGCACCGGCCCATCGCCCCGGCGGCCCTGAAGAAGCTCACCGCCGAGATGAAACGCCATGGTGGGAAAGTGCTGGAGGCGGAAGGCCACCGCCTGGTGGTGGAATACCGCAAGGCCGGGGCCGCCCCCGCCCTGACCCAGGCCCTCCTGAGGGGCCCCAAGGTCGCCGACCTGACCCTGGAAAAGACCGACATCGAGACCATCGTGACCCGCATCTACCGGCAGAAGGACTGAAATGAACTTCCGGTCCCTCCAACCCCCATTGACCGCCGGGCAGATGTTGGAAAGCTACGGATCCCTCTTCGTCCGGTCGCTCAAGGCGAGCTTCGCCTACCGGGCCTCCACCGTGACCTCATTGCTGACGGCCATGCTGATGTACGCCATTCCCATGCTGGTCTGGAAGCAGGTCTTCGCCCAGAACCCGGCCTTGGCGGCCAGCCACACCCGGATGTTCCCCTACCTTTTGATGGCCGGTTGCGTCAATTATGGCCTGAGCATGAGCGTGGAGTTCCGTATCGGACAACGGATCCGCCAGGGCTTGATCGCCACCGACCTTTTGAAGCCCGTGGACTTCCAGATGGCCCAAGGGGTCCAGGCCATCAGCGACGGTCTTTTCAACGGGGTCCTGGGGATGGTCGTCTTCGGATGTGGTTGGATCTTCCTGGGGGACGAGATCCTCCCGGCCGGTGGGGAGGCCTTGGCCTTCTTCATCCCCAGTTTCCTGATGGCCTTCCTGATCCAATACCTCATCTGCTTCGTCTTCGTTCAGGGGGCCTTCTATACCTACAGCGGATACGGGATCTTCGCAGCCCGAGGGGCCCTGCACCAGACCTTCTCCGGCATCTCGGCGCCCCTCACCCTCTACCCCGCCTTCCTTTACAACATCGGCCAATGGCTCCCCTTCCGCCATACCCTCTATACCCCCGTCTCCCTTTACCTGGGGACCACCCGGGGCGCGGAGGCCTGGGCTCTTCTGGGGGAACAGGTCGCCTGGACCGCCGGTCTTTTCCTTCTGGGGCGCTTCCTGATGGGCCGTTCCCTCAAACAGTTGGAAGTCCAAGGAGGATAGTCCATGAAGGAAAAACTGGCGCTCTACTGGATGGCCTTCAACACCGCCCTGCAGGCCAAGTTCGAATACCGGGTGGACATGGTGCTGGGGGTACTGACTTCCTGCATGTTGCAGTTGTCCGCGTTGGGCCTGCTATGGATCGTCTTCAGCCAGACCCCACGGCTGAACGATTGGACGCCGGAACAGGTTGTCCTTCTCTTCGGGGTGATGGCGGCTTCTCTGGGCACCTCGGAGCTGCTTTTCAACCATATTTGGATGCTTCCTTACTACGTGGTCATGGGCGAGTTGGACCGTCTCATGACCTACCCGGTCGATTCACTTTATTTCCTGTTGATCACCCGGCCCGAACTCCATTCCTTCGGGAACCTTTTCATGGGCTATGGCTTGGCCGGCCTGGCCCTGGTCCGCCTCCACGCCCCCCTGGAAGCTTGGCTCCTCCTGCCCCTCTGCGTCCTCTGCGGCTCGGTCATGTACACCTCGGCCCTGGTCATCTTCGGGAGCCTCTCTTTCCGTTTCATCGGCCCCACCTCGATGCACTTCATGATCCCCCATGTCCTGCTCCAGGCCACTCGTTACCCTTTGAGCATCTTCCCGGGCTGGCTGCAATATGCCCTGATGTTCCTCCTACCCTACGGGGCATTCAATTATCTTCCCGCGGGCCTGCTGCTCGACAAGGGACTGGCTCCCTGGCTTTTCCTGGCCGCCCCCCTGGCGGCGGTCCTGTTCGTCCTGGAGGCACGGGCCTGCTGGAAATGGGGCATCAACCAGTACGAAAGCACCGGCTCCTGACCTTTCCCCGAAATGAAAAAACCCCGGGTCCTTAACAACAGGAACCCGGGGCTGCCCAATGGATACGACTATCGATAGGTCTGCGAATAGGACACACCGATACCGTGAGGGGAGGCCTTCCATCTCGGTCGGTCCTGGAACCCTTACGCCTACTAGACGGACATCCCCCTGTTTTATTCCATGGATCTTGCGATTTTTTATTGGGGATATTGCTTCAACCACTCCCGCAAGCGCTCGTTCTGGGGGTCCAATTCGAGCAGTTTCCGGTAGGATTCCAGGGATTTGTCGAAATAAAGGCGTCCCAGGCGGTCCCAAGCCCTCTGGAAATGGGGGTCCTTCTCCACGGCCTTGAGGTAAAGGTCCAAGGCCTCCTGCTTGAGACCCATCCGGAGCTTCACTTCGGCCTGATCGAAACATTGTTGGGCCGTAAGGTCCCCCCCGGTCGTCACCTCGAACTGCAGGGTGACCGCAGCCCCGGTGCCTCCCGATGCGCCGGGCGCGGCCTGGGTCTGGGGAGCGGCTCCCGGGACCGGCGCGCCCAGGTCAAAAAAGGTGCTCGGGGCCGGGGGCGCCGCAGGCACAGGGGTCGGCATCGGCGTGGAACTCGGCCTGGGCTTTTCCGGGAAGGAATAACCCACCGAAAAACGCTGCAGGTTCCCCAAATCGCCCAGGAAGGAAAAGGAATAATCCAGTTGGAACTGGCTGATCCTCACCCCTCCCCCGAAGCTCAATCCATTCAAGGATGTGGAGGATTCCTGGAAAAGATCCGCATGGTAACCGCACCGAAGAAAATAACGCTTCTCGATGCCGTACTCGAACCCTGCCCCCAGGCGGTTCCCGCCGAAGAAGCCCAGGTCCCCATCCGTGGCGATGAGGATCTCCTGGCTCCCTTGGGAAGCTAAGGGAATCTTCAAGGCCACGCCCAGCAGCATTTCAGTGGGCAAATGATACCCCCCCGTTTCCACCCCCGCGTTACGGAGGTTGAACCCAAGGCTCAGGTGGTCATCAGGCCTTTCCAGGAGCCCCGCCTCCCACATCAATCCCATGTGGACACTCCCATCGATATCCTGGCGGATCCAACGGCTCCCGAAACCGAGGGAAAGGTCCTTTTGGAGGGGGAATCCGAAGGCGGCTCCCAGCCCCAGGTCGAAGGGGTTGTAGGTCCCCAACAGGGCCCCCGAAGGGTCCCGTTTCGGGATCGGTCCGTAATTCAGATAACTCAGGTCGAAAGCCATCGTTCCGGTCCCCTCCAGGGAGAGGGTCCCGCCCAGATCCTCATAAAATCCGTCCACAAAATAACCATTGTGCACGGCACTCAACTGATTTTGGTCGATCCGGGCAAGTCCGGCGGGGTTGTATTGCAGGGCGGAAAAATCGTCGGCGACGGCGGTAAAGTTCTCTCCCATTCCCGTGGCCCGGGCGCCCATCCCCGAGGAGAGGATCGGGAAAGCTGTGGCCGGGTCCGTGGAAAGACCCCAAACCCGTTGCGTTAGCACGCCCAGGAGCATCCAGGCGAGCCAACACCACAGGACCGGTCGCTTTTTGGAGGATCTATTTTCGATCAGGGTATTCACTCCCCGTAGAACTTTCACCAAAAGGCCATTATAGGCCCGGCTTACAGGTCACCGGCTAAGGAGACCGGGTCAGCCCGAACTTGCCTAAGGAGGACCTTTTGGATCCGGAAGCTCCCTGGGCCGTCAGATAAAAATAATAAACGCCGTGGGAGAAGGAGGACACATCCGCCGTATAGAGGTTGTTCCCCGGGTTCCCCAGGGTCTCCCATTTCGCCACGGGGTTACCCGCTCCGTTGAGGATCTGGATCTGGACCTGGCTGGTCTCGCAAAGCACATAAAGGAATTGGAGGCTGTCCCCTGGGTCCGGGTTGGGATAGGCGTAATTGACCAGATCTTGGCATCCGGGCGGGGCCGTGGGGCTGGGAGAAAAGGTGACCGTGGGAGTGGCCGTGATCGTGGGCGTGAAGGTCGGTGTCAGCGTAGGGCTCAAGGTCGGAGTCAAGGTCGGGGTGGCCGTGAAGGACGGCGTAGCCGAGAAAGTAGGGGTGGGGGATGCGGTAGACGTCATCGATTCCGTCACGGTCGGCGTCAAGGTAGGCGTGGCGGTCTGGGTCGCGGTCAAGGTCGGAGTAGCGGAGAAAGTAAGGGTGGGCGTGTGGGTCGGCGTGACAGTCGTTGTGGCGGTCGGGGTATTCGTGGGAGTGGAGGTAAAAGTGCAGGGACCGCAAGGGGTGTTGGTGGGGGTATTCGTGGCGACCTGGGCTTGGGTCTTTCCGGCACAGTAAAAAAAACAAAGGACCGAAAGGACGAACAAGGCCCTCCCGAAGGACCGGTGGAGATTTGGAGCGCCCGGGTTCATGGGGACCTTCGCGGACCCGTTCTTGACACGAACGGTTACTTGGGCAGGATCTTCAAGACCCCTGACATTTTCTTCCCGTTCAGGCCCAGGACCACATGATAGGAACCTGGAAGCACCGGGACACCCAAGTCGTCCTTCCCGTCCCAATCCACATAACGATCGCCCGCTTCCACAGGTCCCGCAAAAAGATGCCGGACCAAATTCCCATGGGCGTCGAAGATCGTGATGGTCGCCGGGCCGGGCCTATCCGAATGGATGTCCACCCGGAGGGCGTCCCCCAAGGCACTGGCGGACTTGGACTGGGTCGAGACCGCTGGAACGACCGGCATCGGACTCCTCTCTTGGGTATTTGCCGGGGCCTTTGCGGACAGGGTCCTTCGATCTTGGATCCCCGCGGTCCCGCCTTCTTCTCGGGCCGCGTTATCCGGTTCGGGGGGGCGCGCGACGGACCGCACCTGCCGGACCGTGGAATGGTCCGGAAGCTCCTTGGCCGGGTTTTTCTTCGCCCCCTCCGCTTGGCCGGACAAGAAGGTTCCGGGAACGGGTGCGGCGGCCGTTCCGGCCTGGATCGTCGTCATGGAGGTCCAATGGCGGAAACCCCAATAGCCGAGTGCCACCACACCGAGGGCGACCAGGGCCTTCCCGCCGAGTTGAAGATTCTTGAGCCAAGGGGAAGGTTTATGCCGGGCCCAAAGATCCATCACCTGGGCGTCCAAACGTGAAGCGATGGCCTCCACGGAGGCTTCGGGAACGGGTCCCAAACGCTCGGCGACCGCTTGGGTGACCTGTTCGGCAAAAGCCGGGTCCCGGCGCATCAGGGCGTCGAACTCCGCCTGGGCCTCCTCGGTAAAGGAACCGTCCAGGTAGATCCTCAATAATGTTTCGGGTGAAAATTTCACGAAAACCCTTCTTCCCAGCCCGCTGGCAATTTTTCCCGCACTTTTTCAATCAGTTTTTGACGGGCCCGGAAAAGGCCTGATGTCACGCTACCCACCGGCATCTTCAACCGGTTCGCGATGGCTTCGTAGGAGAGCCCCTTGATCTCGCGCAACGTGATCAGTTCCTTGTCCCGCCCCTCCAGGTGTTGGATCTCCTCCCGCAAGAGCTTGAGGGCTTCCTCCGGGTAGGCTTTGTTCTGCTCTCTGGACGGGTGGGAAGCGAAAAAATCCACCGAGAACGGCATAGTTTTCTTCTTCTTTTCCAGATGATCCCGGCAAAGGTTGACGGCGATATGGTTCAACCAGGTCCCCAGGGAGCATTCGAACCGGAATTTATCGAGGTTTTTGAGGGCCTTGATGAAGGTTTCCTGCACCATATCCTCGACCTCGACGTCGTTGCCAAGGAAGTACCAACAAGCCCGGATCAAGGCCTTTTGATGGGTTTTATAGAGTTCTTGGAAAGCGGTTTGTTCGCCTTTCAAGATGCGTTGGACCAGTTCCCGGTCAATGGAAGTCACGAAAGCCTCAAATAAGATAAGGATTTCAAAGGGACGACAAACGATATAGATGGAATTATACCGGTGAAATGGGCTTTTTGAACGCCCGGACGGGACCTTTTAGCCGCCCTGACCCAAATGGGAAAGGGTATCCAAAGTATGGTTGACCACCGAGATCATGCGGGCGTTGGTCTCAAAACCCCGTTGGGCGATGATCATGTTGGAAAGCTCGACGGAAAGGTCCACATTGGAACCCTCCAAGGAACCGGAAAGTACCTTTCCGAATCCCGATTGTCCCCCGAATCCGACATGGGCCGCACCCGAATTCTGGGAAAGGGAGAATTCATTATCCCCCACCTTGGCCAATCCTTCCGGATTGGCGACCTGGGTCAACGCCAATTGGGCCAGTGGCAGGATCCGACCGTTCGAAAACGAACCTTGGATGGTCCCTGTCTGGTCGATATTGATCCCTTGAAGGACACCGGAAGGATAACCGTTCTGGTCGGCGGCATAGACCGTATTTTTGGGGACATAAGTGTTAACGCCGTTGACGACCTGGTAACCCCCTTCCGCATCACTGTAGATACCATCCCTTTTCCCGACGGGGATCTGTTGGGTGCCCCCCAGGAGGCCGAAAGACCCGAAGTCCAGCGAAACAGGAGTGATCTCCGCGCCCTGGGTGGGGATGGGGGAAACCGGAGGATTGAAATTGACCGGAGGAAGATAGACCCGGGGGATGGACATATAATTGACCCCTAAGCCCGGAGGACCGGGAAACCCACCCACTCCCCCGCTTGAGGCGAGCGATCCCTCCGTATTGAACCAAAGGAAGTCCCCGAAAAATCCCTGGTTGACCAAGCCCCGGTCATAGGAAAAGAAGGGCCCCGCCCCTTGCAGGTCCCCCTCGCCGATCCCCGTTCCGCCCAGAAGCCCGGCGGTAGAGACTGGCTTGCCGCCGGTGGTGTCAAAGGCGTACCAGGCATAGCAAACCTGATTCGGACCGGCCGGATTATTGATGCCATTGGTCCCCAGGTCGTTCACTTGGTAGAACTGAACGGTGATCTGGCGCAAATTACCCTCGGAATCATAAACGGTTTCTGACATCTGGTGGGCCGGCGGGACCGGGGGTGATTGCTCCCAGGCATAATTCCCTCCAAAACCCTGGACCGTCGTGAGGCTCAGATAGCCGTTCTCCAAAGGGGCAGGAGGCGGGAAATTCCCCGGAATGAAGGTCGAAAGGTTGGCGGCCTGTTGGAGTGTAAAACCTCCCGAAGCATTGATCTGGACCGTCATTCGTGTGGTATCGAGGGCATTGGCCGGTCCGATGAAGGCGATGGTCAGCCCGACGGGAAGTGTCGCCCCGGGGGAAGCCCCCGTGAAGAGACCCGGGAAAAGGTCGAGAAGATTGGGCTGCTGGAGTGAATCCAAGTTCCCTTTGAAGGTCACCTCGGTGGTGGCTTTCGGCGGGATCGTCATATCCCGGGGGATCTGGATATCCTGGGTCTGTGAAAGGCCTGCCGTGTTGAGGGTCGGGACCGCACTGGTCACCTGGAGAAAGCCGCCGTTGAAAGCCGAATTGATGGTGTTCTTGTTGTAGACCGTCAAGGCATTGAAACCCTGGATCCGGTCCCCATTGGGATTGACCAGGTAACCGTTCCCGTCGAAGGTCAGGTTCCCGGCCCGCGTCAAAAGAACATCATTTCCCCGCCGGGCGGAAAGGAACCCATCCCCTTGGATGGAGATGTCCGTCGAGATCCCGGTCATCTGGGTGGACCCTTGGGCAAAAAGGGTCTGGATGGAGCCCACGCGGGTCCCCAAACCGATCTGCTGGGGATCCACGCCACCCGTCCCTTGTCCCTGGTTCCCCGCCTGGCCGCCCAGGATGTTCTGGGATAATTGGTCAGCAAACTCCAACCGGCTCGACTTATAGCCGACCGTGTTGCTGTTGGCGATATTGTTCCCGATGACGTCCAACCAGATGCTGTCCGATTGGAGGCCAGAGATGGAACTGAACATAGCCCGAAGGCCCATGGCGATCCCTAAAGGAGGATTGGAAGTGTGAAAGGGCGTTGAAAAGTTCTGAGGTAGGGTCAATTTTCCGACAAATCACGGATTTTTGTTGGAAAATCGGGTCATCAAGAAATAAAAAAATCCGTGATTTTCCAAAGAAAATCACGGATTCAGGACGGACCGATCAGTTTGAAGCGGCCGTGACCTTTGTTCGGTATTTGGGACCCACTTGGACGGCACCGGTGCAGTTGGCGCTCCCGCATTGGCATTTGAACTCGTAGGTCCAATTGCCAACATTGTCGGTCTGCCGGTAATCCCAGCTGATCTCTTCCCCCTTGGGGATGTCCCGGTTGGCCACCAAGACGATGCCGTTGACCACCTTGGATGAAGGATCGCAGGCATGATTGACGAAACAAAGGGGGTCGCATCCGTTCTCGTAATCATGCAGCATGATGAACCCCGGGTAAATGTACATGGCATGATCGAGATTGAGTTTATCGGCGGGCACAGTCTTGGACAGGACTTCGATCTCTCCTTCAGGGATCACGATGCCCCCAAAGACACCGATCACGTCGTTCTCCTTGATGTTTTGGACGGCGTAAACACCCTGGCCTTCCATCCCGCTCTTCCTGACTTCCACAGCCTCACTGACCCAAGGCTTGATCCTCATATTTTTTGTAATCAACCATCCTTTTAGCAGTTTGCCCAGGATGCAGTCCCCGGGATGGGCTGATTCTACTCGAAGGCCTTTCGGGGCACATGGGTTCTTTGGGGACTTTTTGGGTGGATTTACGCCCTTTTTGGAACAGCCCTCAAAGGTGGCAGTTGTCTAGGCCCCGCTTGGCCAGGTACTGCTGGTGGTAATCCTCGGCCTTCCAAAAGATGGTCGCGGGGACGATCTGGGTAACGATCGGGCTCTTGTAATCCTTCTTCTGGGCTTTTTCCTTGGAGGCCAAGGCCTTCTTCTCCTGCTCGGGCGAGTGGAAGAAAATGACCGACCGGTACTGGGTGCCGACGTCGGGCCCCTGGCGGTTCAGCGTGGTGGGGTTGTGGCTGTGCCAGAAGATGTCCAAGAGCTGGTCATAGGAGACCTGCTTGGGATCGAACTCCACCTGAACCACTTCGGCATGACCCGTGCGGTCCGTGCAGACATCCTTATAGGTGGGATTGTTGGTGAGGCCGCCCTCGTAGCCCACCGCGGTGTTCACCACACCCTTCGTGCGCCGGAAGGTCTCCTCCACGCCCCAAAAACAGCCCGCTCCGAAAGTGGCTTTTTCCATGATCCTCTCCTTTAGAACGTCCTTCCCCCTGGGATACGCCGGAAGCCGGCCGAAGGTGACATTACCGGGTTATTAATAGCTTGAGCATCCATCGATTGGAAGGGGTTGTCACGAGAACATAATAAAGACCGTTGGCGGCGGTCCCACCCTCGAACCGCGTGGGATCCAAGGCGTATTGGAAGACCCCGGCCGGCAGGTTCTGCACCTTGTCCCCATAGACCTTCCTAAAAGAGGTCGTGAAGACCTTCACCTCCAGGGACGATTGGGGTTGGGCCAGGATGACCTGAAGTGTGGTCGGACCCTGGTCCCGGACGGGGTTGGGATAAAAAACAGGGCGGGTGGCCGCCAAAACGACATTGACCGAACTGGTCACAAGCGCCGGCGCGCCGGCGTAGTCCATTTGGGCGTTGTTGGTCAGGACCTGACCGGGGAGGTCCCCGGCGTCGACCGTGGCCTGATAGGTGATCAAATAGGAGCCTGGATTCAGGACCGGGAATGTCCAGCCGATCGTCCGGGTGGACGGATTCCAGGATGTGACCCCGCCCGGCGGCGCGATCCCGAACCCCGCCAGTTCCAGCCCCGCCGGCAGGACATCGGTGATGGAAAGGTTGAAGGCGGGACCCCCAACGACGTTCACGGACAATGTATAGGTAAGGGTATCGTTGGGCTGGGCGATCACCTCGGAAACGCTTTTGACCAGCCCGGCCCCGGGGGTGGGTGTCCAAGTATCCGTAGGGTTGGGGGTACTGGACCACGTGGGTGTCGGGCTCCAACTGGGGGTTCCCGTGAAGGACGGCGTATCCGAAGACGTCCCGGTGAAGGACGCCGTAGGTGTCATCGAAGTGGTCGGGGTGTGGGTCCTTGTGGAACTCAAGGTCAAGGTCGGACTATCCGTCGGGGTTGGGCTGGGTGTCGGCGTCAAAGTGGATGTGCCCGTGGCAGTGGGTGTCCAGGTCGGGGTGACCGTCGGGGTCGAGGTGGGCGACCAGGTCAGGTTGGGCGTATCGGTCACGGTCGGGGTCGGGGTGGATGTTCCCGTTACAGTCGGGGTGGGGGACGCCGTTGGCGTCTGGCTGGGGGTGGGGGTGGTCGAGGACGTCGCGGTGGGGGATGCCGTCGGGGTCCCGGTGGCGGTGCCCGTCATGGACGGAGTGAAGGAAAAGGTCCCCGTCGGCGAATCCGTGGGGCTGTTCGTGGCCGTGGGGGTTTGGGTGATGGTCCAAGTCGGGGTCGGGGTACCCGTCCCGGTGGGGGTCCCGGAAGGGGTCTGGGTCGCCGTCAAGGTCGGGGTACCGGTCTCCGTGTAGGTGTGGGTGGCGGTCGGACTGAGGGTCGGGGACTGGGTCCCCGTTTGCGTGGGGGTCCCGGTCGGCGTGAAGGTGGCAAAGGTCCCGGGGCAGTAATTGGCCACGATGGGTTCGTGCCAACTGGTAGCGTATTGGCTCGCTGGATAACTGGATCCTGTCGCCGGGAAAAGGAAAGATCCGGCCGGTATGAAAACGAATGAGTTGGCGCTAGTGGGTGTGGGTTGGTAGACAAGGGCAAAACTGCTGACAGGACCCGAATAGAGATAGGCCAACCAATAGTCCCCGGCGGTCACCGGGGCATCGGGGACCTTCAAGAGGTTCCATCCCGCCGCCGAAACATAGGTGGTGGATTGAGATAGGAGGTTCCCGATGGTATTGCCCCCGGTGTTCGAATAGATCGCCGTTTCCAAATAGTACTTTCCGGAGTCGGAAGACGGCAGATAAACCGACATGGTCTCCACCATGCCATCCTGAGGCAGGGTGTAACGGCATGCCCGGATGGCCGCCGCCGAAAGGGCGGTCACAGGGCCTCCGACAGTATTGGAATCGCCGAAGGACAGGGCTGCCCCACCGCAATCAGGGGTAAGGCTTAGGTCTGGTGTCGGAGAAATGGTCGGCGACGAGGTGGGGCTCGGGCTGTTGGTCACGGTAGATGTTCGAGTGGGAGTAAAAGTGATCGTATCCGTCGGGGTGGAAGTGAAGATGGTCCCGGTATTGGTCGCGGTCAGGGTCGAGGTGGGGGTTGGAGAGGACGTTGGGGTGAAGGTGGAGGTCGGCGTATTCGTGATCGTCGGGGTCGAGGTGGGGGCAAGGCAGTATACGGCGTAAATGGAGTCGGCGTTGGCGTCATAACCGGGAAGGGGCATCGCCGACGGAAGGGTCGGGAATGTTATCGCTGCGGAAGTATAGGCCACTACGCTCACCCCGACCGTGGACGTGTCATAAACGACCGGAGCACCGCCAAGATAGGCGTCCGCCAGCCAATAGGTCCCTGGGGTCAAATACTGGGGAGGATTGATCGGGAATCCGTTCCACCCGAAGCCCAAGGTTTGCGCGGCGGACTGGACGATCAAACTACCGATGTTCCCCGCGGTCCCGTTATAGATCCCGGTGACCACCTGGGGATTTACGTTCCCGTTATAAAGCCAAAGACTATAGACCGTGACGGCCTTATTGACCGAGATCAGGCTGGCACGCATGGAAAAAGAACCCGATCCAAGGAAGGCCGCGGTCGTCACCCCGAAGGAACCCGCGGAACCTCCGCAAGGAGGTGTCAGGGTCAGGTTCGGGGTAAGCGTATTGGTCGGAGTAGAGCTAACGGTCGAAGTGCGGGTGTCCGTCGCGGTATTGGTGGGGGTGCGGGTGGCGGTGTCGGTGCGGGTATTGGTGGGGGTCCGGGTCGGAGTGGCGGTCTGGGCCAAGGCCAGGGTCGGAAAGACGAATAGAAGCAATAGAAGGGGCGTGGATGGGCGTCGGAACGGAAACATGGGTCTTCCCTTTTGAAAGTTGCCTATTCTAACGGCCTCAAAAGGGAAAACTTAAAGGATTAAAGGGGATCCAGGCACTTTCCCACCCGCCCCGTTGTCGGGCCTATTCGTTGCCCCAATAGATGACCAGGTCGCCCACGAAAACGCCGGGCCCGTTCTCCTTGGCGGTTTCCAAGGTCACTTCCAGCTCGACCCTTTCCTTCATGGGCATATTGGCCGGGCGGAAATCGGCCTGGACGTTCAGGCTGGCCCGCACCTCGAAATCCAGTTTGATCTTCGGGAAGTTCGGCTTGGGTGGATAGGGGAAGACCGCCTTCAGGGTCCGGCTCTCGTCCGCCCGGGGCGGCTTGGCCGATTTGGAGGCATCACTGGCGGCCACCACCTTATAGACCGCCACCGCGTTGGGATCCTTCAAGTTCCCCTGGATGGCCTTGAACCAGCCGGGATATTGTTCCGGATCCTCCGGGGAATAGATCATATCCAACGGTTGCACCACGACCCGGTGGGCGAAGGCCTGGTCGTTGGCCAAGACACCGCTCACGAAAATGGGTTTGTTCTGCATCGACTGGACGGCCTGCAGGAAGGGTTGGACCCCCTGGGGCAAAAGCTTGACCTTGAGGTCGAGCAGGCCGCTGGGGTTGGCGGTCTGGTTGATGTTCAGGAGATATTTCTTGTCGTCGGGGACGAAGCGGGCGTGGAAGTCGCCCTCGGCGGTCGCGCTGGGAGCCCCCGACAATTTGCCCGGTGCATTCACCAGGTTCTGGTTCGTGTCCAGCAGGGTGCTCTTCTTGCCGAAAAGGTCCATCAGGCCCATGGGCGCCTCCCGAAAAGGTGATGCCCCATCATACACCCGGAATGGGTCAGGATTTGGCCTCGGAGCGGACCATGAATTGGCTCGCCATGTCCCCCCGGAAGATCATGGTGCCCACGTGGTCCAAACGGCTCTGGAGGTCCGCCCAGATCTCCCCGCCCAAGTCCGTCCAACGGCGGCAGAAACTATAGTCCTCGCTCAGGTAAACGCCGGTCGCCTCGTCGATCATGCCATTGAAAAGGGCCGACCGATAGGGGCTGTCCCTCAAGGGGTCCTCGGCCTGGTTCTCACGCTTATAGCGAAGGGCCGGATAGGCCTCTATCATTTTGAGGAGCGTCTCCCGCTGGATCATCATGAACCCTGTCCCGGCATAGCGGACCTTCGCGAAACCGTTCTTGGGGACGATCTTGGATGGGTCCTCCAATTCCAATACATAGGAAAGGGCCGTGGATTCCAAATGGGTCATGCCCGCCTTGGCCAAGGAAATGACCTTGGGCCAATCCACCCGTTTGGTGGGATAGACCCCGGCGGCCAAGGGCGCGTCGAAGTCCAATAACCGCAGGGCCTGCTCGGGCCCGAAGGTGATGTCCGCGTCCACGAAAAGCAGATGGGTCGCCGACGGGTTGTTCAGGAAATGGGCCACGATGTTCTGCCGGGCCCGGGGAATGAGGGCATCCCCCGAGAGAAGGTTCACGCTCAGGTCGATGTCCCCCCGATGGGCACAGGCCGCTTGGAGGCGCATGAGGGATGTGGTGAAACCGCTGGAGACCAGGCCCCCATAGCAAGGGGTGCCGATGACCAGGTGGGTGCGGGTGTTGGGCATGACGCTATCTTACCTAAAGAACCGGGTTTCGGTCATGCGGTCAAACGCTCGAAACGACGGTCCGGCACCAGCCAGACCGCGAGCACGAGGAAGAAGAGGACATAGGAGGCCACGGGAAAATAAAAGGCCAGGGGTATGGCGGCAAAATAAACGACCACCGAGAACTTCCCCTTGAGATCGGACCCTAAGGCCCGGGACAAGGCCGAATTCCGGCCGTGATGCCGCAGGAGGGCCTGGACCAGGATGAAATAACCCAACCCGGCCATGAACTGGACGAATCCATAGAAGGCCACCGGCCAGGTCTCCAATCCGTGGTTCCCCACCCAGGCCATCACGAAAGGGACCAGGGAAAGCCAGAAGAGCAGGTGCAGATTGGCCCAAAGGACCGCCCCGTTCACCTTCTGGACGGCGTGGAAAAGATGGTGGTGATTGCTCCAATAAACACCCAGGAAGACGAAGCTCAGGAGGTAGGTCAAAAGAAGGGGCCAAAGGTTGGAGAGCGCCTCCCAGGAAGCGCCTTGGGGTGTCTTGAGCTCCAACACCATGATGGTGATGAGGATGGCGAAGACCCCGTCGCTGAAGGCTTCCAAACGCCCCTTGGTCATTTTCTCTCCTGGTATCGATCCAACGCGGGAACTTTATACCAGGACCCGCCCTTTTCGACCAAGACCCATCCTGGCCTTTAGTGGACCACGGCGATCTTGAGGAGCCTTTGGTGCAGGAACCGGCCTTGGGCATCCTTGGATTCGACCAACGTCAGGTAAACACCGCTGGCCAGGCCTTGGGCATCCCAAGTGGCCTGGGAAGTCCCCGACGCCCCATCCCAGGCCTTCACCAACTCGCCCGCCAGGCTATAGACCCGGACCCGAAGGGTCAGTCCCGGACCGGAACTATCCTGGAAGATAACGATGAAACCTTGGGAGCTGTTCAGAAGGTTCGGGAAAGCCTGTAAGGGTCCGGACAGGTCCCGCGGGCCGTTCTGGACCGTGACCTGAAGGTTGACGGTCACATCCGCGCCCTGGCCGTCGAAGGAATGCACTTCGATCATGTATTGACCGTTCATCACATAGTTGGAAGCGTCCCCCCGTCCGTCCCAGGTCACTGTCACCCCATTGCTCAACACGATGGAAAGCTGGGCAGGGGCCCCTCCCCCTCCTCCGGGCCGGATCAAGTCGCTGGAGAGCCTGGCTCCCATTGGGGATGAATCCCCCGGGTCGTCGATCATGGCATAAAGGTGCCGTACCACTTCCCCCGCTTCGTTATAGATAAGAATGTTCGTTTTGAGGAGCGACCGGCTCACCGTCACCAGTTGGGAAACGCTCTTGTCCACCCCCGACGGGTCGATGTTGTCCACCTTGATGTAATAGGCCCCGTTCGAGGCCAGGCCCCCGTCCGCCGTCGTTCCATCCCAGACCGCCACCGGCACTCCCCCGTAAAAGACCGTCACCGATCGATTGGCGCCATCGAGGCTATCGATGGAGTGGTTGGCCCCTAAGGTGACGTTCTCCATGGGGTCCGGCAAGCTCTTGGCCAATATCAACTTCACCAATTCCCCAGCCGCGTTGTAGACCCCGATCCGGACCGTGTAGATCCCAATGGGCGTGGAGGTCGCCGTTTCGGTCGACGTAGAGGTGACGGTGAAGGTGGGGGTCCAGGTGGGAGTCCGGGTCGGCGTCGGGGTATTGGAGACGGTCGCGGTGGCGGTCGAAGTGGCGCTATGGGTCGGTGTAGAGGTGGGGGTCGGGGTAAAACTATCGGTCGGGGACGGGGTCGGCGTAAAGGTCAGGGTCCAGGTCGGGGTATCCGTCCAAGTGGATGTTTCGGTCGGTGTGAAGGTGGGCGTGAAAGTGAAGGTCGGCGTCGGGCTATGGGTATCGGTCGGGGTCGGGCTGGGGGTCCATGTCGGGGTGACCGTCACCGTATCCGTCGGCGTGGAGGTCGGTGTCCAGGTGCGGGTGTCCGTCGGGGTGGGTGTGTTGGTCGGGGTACTTGTGAAAGTGGGGGTGATCATGGGAGTGTCCGTGAAAGTGGGGGTGGGCGTATCTGTGGAGGTCGGGGTCGAGGTCGGGGACCAGGTAAAGGTCATTGTGAAAGTATCGGTCCAAGTGGGCGTTGGCGTATGGGTGGCGCTGTTCGTCGGGCTATTGGTCGGTGTGGGGGTATAGGTCCATGTCGCGGTGGGGGTCAGGGTCGGCGTGCTGGTCGGAGTGGGCGTGATGATCGCGGTATGGGTCGGGGTAGTCGTCACGGTCGGGGTATCCGTTGGCGTGGCCGTTGGGGTGGCGGTAGGCGTCCAGGTATGGGTCGGGGTTGGGGTGGCTGTGTTCGTGGGAGTGGGGGTCGAGGTATAGGTCGCGGTAGGGGTATGGGTCACGGTCGGCGTAGGGGTCCGGGTAGGTGTATGGGTCGGCGTAGGAGTGATCACGGCGGTGTTGGTGGGGGTCGGTGTCACCGTGGGCGTATTCGTCGGGGTTGGGGTCAAGGTGACGGTAAAGGTGGGTGTGGGAGTATTGGTCGGCGTATTCGTGGGTGTCCGGGTCGGAGTGGCCGTCGGGGTCCAGGTATTGGTCGGGGTCGGGGTGGCCGTGTGGCTGGGCGTATTGGTCGGGGTATGGGTCACGGTCGGCGTGGGGGTCCGGGTAGGTGTATGGGTCGGGGTAGGCGTGATCACGGCGGTATTGGTGGGCGTCGGTGTCACCGTGGGAGTGTTGGTCGGGGTCGGTGTAAAGGTCCGGGTGGGCGTGGCGGTGGAGGTATAGGTGGGTGTGGCAGTGAAGGTATCGGTCGGGGTATTCGTCCGGGTAAGGGTTGGTGTGGCGGTATTGGTGTTGGTGGGCGTCGAGGTGGGGGTGTTGGTTTTCGTAGGGGTGGCGGTCGGTGTATGGGTCGGGGTAGGCGTGATCACGGCGGTATTGGTGGGCGTCGGTGTCACCGTGGGAGTGTTGGTCGGGGTCGGTGTAAAGG